>JAKIYB010000052.1 GCA_022708765.1 Armatimonadota bacterium
GGCCGCCGACCGCCGCCAGCAGCCATGCGGGCCAGTGTATCGGCACTCGCGCGGCCAGCACGATGCCGCCAGCCCAGAGCAAGGCCAGGCACAGCAATGGTCGCCGCAACAATGGTGAAAGAAGCGATGCGAGCATGCGAAAAAAACGCCGGGGATGCACCGCATCCCCGGCGCAATCCTTCATGGAATTACTCTTCCGTCACCGCTTTGTAAGACATGCGCACCAGGTAGTAGGCGGTGCCGATCTTCGGCTGGGTCGCGGGTCGCGCGGGTTGGGTGCCCGTTCCGCCGCCGAAGGGGTTGTTATTCGCCGGCGCCGCGGCGCCGCCGAACGGATTGGCGGCGGGCGCGGTTCCGCCAAAGGGATTATTGCCTGGGGCGCCCAGGGGCGGCGGGGCGTCGCCCGGTGGGGGCGCGGCCACCCCCGGCATACCCATGCCATCCGTACCGCCGGACGCGGTGGGCAAATTCGTGACGGGGAAGCTGTAAAGAATATAATCGTCCACCCGCACCAGAGCGCTGGACTGATAATCAAACCAACTAAAGCGTATGCCCGAGCACGCGGTAAATTTAATGCCGTCGCCGACATTCTGCGTTACGTCGGTACCCGCGGGCGCGGTCATGCCTGGATTGGCGCCGGGCACCAGCGTGGGCTGGGCGGCTTTTTTCAGCAATTCGCCACGAATGGCGCGCTCCTGCGGCGTGGTGCGCGTGGGCGTAGCCGGCAGCAGCGGATACGGCGTCCAGCGTGGGTCGAGTTTAAAATCGGAACGGATGCGAATTGTCCGCTTGCCATCCACCCATTCCACGCCGTCCACGGCGTGATTCGCCTGCACCATCGTGTTGTCGCGATTGAGCAGATCCACCACCACGTTCATCGCCCGGGACCAGGTGGAAGCGCGCGTGACGGCGATATTGGGCGGCAACGGCGTACTGAGCGCGGAGAGCGGCAGGTAGATCTTCTCACGCAATTGCTCCACGACGCTGACATACCCTTCGCGGGTAAAGGAATAGAGCGCGCTGGCACCGGTTTCGGGAATCATTGCCTCTTTCAGCCCGTAATTCAGCGAGAAGCCGCTGCGCGGCGGGCGTACCTCGGTGCGCAGGTCATAGGCGGTATCGCGAGCGTCAATGAGCACGCGGCGGATGGTCAGGTCGAGTGTGGCGTTCAATTCCGGCGCCTGGCCGGGACTGGCGCCGAACAGCGTCGCTTCGCCGCGCAGCGCGAAGACGTCATCGCGTCCCTTATAGGCAAGCACGGTGTTTTCGACGGGGAACTCATCGCCCGCCAGACTGTTCTGCACCGTCACCTTCACCTGATATCCCCCGACCATCTTATTGTTGATATCCAGCCCCTGCGCGGTGATGGTGTAGACGCCGTCGGGGAAGCGCAGCACATTCGTATATTTGATCGGCCGTTTGTCCTTTTCCGCGGATTCGATCTCAGCGCGCAGCAAATCATCACTCACCACCTGTTGGGTGTTCCATTCAAAGCGCACGTAGGGCGCGGGCTCCGTCTCGTCGGGCTGCGGCGCGGCGGCGAAGATGAACTGATCGTTGATGCGCAGCACCACGCTGGTCACCTTCGGCTGGGTGTAAATTTTCACCGGAACGATGCCGCGGATGACGGTATCGGTCAACGGACGCATGATCGTGACCGGTCCGGTGGCCAGCGGTTCACCCGCCTTCATCCCGTTCGGGCCGGCAGGGGCGCCGGGATCAACCGGGTCCGGGAGGTTTGCGGCGAGATTCGCGGTTCGCATCGAGAGATACGCGACCATCTTCGGATTGACGGGCACCTTTTCCAGCGGACGGGGTGCAGCGCCGCCTTCCGGGTTCACCAGCCAGATGGCCTTCTCCTGGGCGCCGACTTTCGTGGCGGTGAAGGCGATGAGGGTAGGGCTCACCCAGACGACGCTCTTCGCCCCGGCGATTTGTGAGGCGATCTTCTTCGTCTCTACGCCGAACGGCTTGATGATATTGAGATCGCAGAGACCATTGGCGCTCTGCGCCAGTACGGCGATGCTCAAGTTATCGTTTGCTGCAGGCGGCGCCTGGCTGGCGGCGATGATGCGCATGCCGGGACGAACAGGTAGCGGCATATTGCCGTCAATCGCCACGTTTTTCAGCGTGGCGATGGGTTTGCCGTCATCGCCTTCCTCCAGATCAATATACAGAAGCGCCTTCATGTCGGCGCGCCAGGTCGGAGTGGAGGTATAACGCGTCTCCGCCAGCGTGCGAATATCAGTGCCATCACGGTTGATGGTGCGCAGCGAGATTTTACCGTCAGCCGCGGTCGCCAGATACGCGAGTTGCTTGCCGTCGGGCGACCAGGACGGGAATTTATCCGATGTGTCGGCATTGGCGGTCACGACCTTCGGCTCGCCTACCGGCAAATTCTGCGGGTCCAGCTCCCAGGTGAAGAGTTTGAACTGCTCGCCCACTTTCGCGGAGAACGCCAGCGTGCGGCCATCGGGCGAGAGGGCGGGCGTGACGCGCGGCATCGGCGCGGCATCGTGCGCCGGCAGATCCTGCGGCTGTTTGCCATCGCTGAACAGGATGAGGATATTCGTCGGGGCGGTGGCGTGGACCTGGCGCTGTATGGCCACGCGATCTTTCGTGTCCTGGGCCGGCAGAGACAGCGCCAGCATTACCAGGCCGCAGACCAGCGCCCATCTGACCGCGGTTTGTCGCATATCACCCTCCTATACAGTTTCTTCACCGGCATACGCCTGCCGTGACGCCAGGGGCGCCGCTAGCATATTAGACTTATTATATGAAGGATTGTTCCACTTCGCAATCATGCGGCGGGTTGTCCCGCCGCGTGAAGATGGCGCTCACACTGCCGACGCGGCTAGCGCGCGATCGCCGGCGGCCAGCGCGGCTTCATTCAGCGGTATCAGGTGATGTCGCCGCGCGGGGAGGGTGTGACGCAGTGCTTCCACTACTGCTTCCACGCGCACCAGGCGCGTGAGGGCAAGAAAAGCGCCAAGCATCACCATGTTGGCGGTGCGCGCGTCACCAACCTCTTCCGCCAGATGATTGGCGCGAATAGCGTACCAGCGCGCGGCCGCGGTGATCTCCGCCGTATCCACCAGCGAGCTATTCACCAGCAGCGCGCCGTTGGGACGCACCTGCCGCTGATATTTCGGCAGCGAGAGCCGATCCATGATGATGGCGGTGTCCGCGGAGGCCACCACCGGCGAGCCGATGGCTGATGACGAGACAATCACCGTACAGAAGGACGGCCCGCCGCGCATCTCCGCGCCGTATGCCGGCGTCCATACCACCTCACGCCCTTCCAGCACTGCGGCTTCCGCCAGCGTCGAGCCCAGGGTCAGCACCCCCTGCCCGCCAAAACCGGCGATAATCACCTCATGATGCATGGATGCGGACGCTCGATTCTCAGGCATGCGATCCTCCGTAGTAGGCATTTCCGTCATTCACGATTATACTATTCCTCGTGGAGGCGCGAAAGCCTTCCCGCGCCAATCCCGCGCCAAGAGGATTTTCCGCGCCGCGCGGGCGACGCCACGGACACGGGATGTCTATGACAGTCACGCAGACGCCAGGAACAGAACGCGCTCCCGCGCCGGCTATGTCGGCGGCGCCTCCGCGCGTCACCAGCGTCAGCCTGCAGCAGGAGTCGGAACTGATCGTCGCCATCCTGCGCGCCGCGCTGACCATGCTGGCCGCTTTCACGCACTTCCTCCTGCCGCAGGAACACGCAAAAACGATCACTATCCAATTATTCGGTCTCTACTCCATCTCCCTGTCCGGCATCTTCCAGATTTCCATCGTCTTCGCCGTCGTCTACACCGGCGTGGTCTTCCTTCTCCACCAGTTGCGCTGGCGCCCGCACGGCTTGCGTCATGTGATGGCGATCCTCGACATCCTACTCGTGACCGTGTGGGTGTATGCCACCTGGCACACAGGCCTGCACGGCAACGGCTCGATGCTGTTTCCCTTCTACTTCGTCCTGATCATCGTCAACGCGCTCTGGTTCGGAGTCGCGGGAGCGCTGAGTTCGGCGATACTCATCCTCTGCCTGTACCTGGGTCTGATCTACCTCGGCAACAATTACAGCGTCACCGATATCGTCGAAGCGCTATACCGTAACGGCATTTACCTCTTCCTGGTAGCCGTCGTCACCGGCTACCTAGTAGATACCCATAAACGCGAGCGCGAAATGTGGACGCGCTCGCAGGTGGTGCTGGCGCAGTACCAGGAACGATTTCGCGCTGCGCAGGAAGTGTATGACCTGCTGCTGCCGACGGCAACCCCCATCCTGACCGGCATCGAGGTGGGGGCGCGCTGGCGCCCGGTGCTGCAGGAAGGCGGCGGCGATTTCTACGATGTCATTCCGCTGGAAGACGGGCGCGTGGTGCTCACCATCGCGGACGTTTCCGGCAAACACATGCGCGGCGCCATCAAGCTGCCGATATTCAAGGCGGCGTTTGTCGCCTGCGCGCAGGTGTGGGACGATCCCGGCGACATCCTCTCGCAGGTAAACCGCATCGTTTATCCGCTGCTGCAGCCGGACATGTTCATCTCCGCCTGCGTGATGGTGCTGGACCCGGCGCGCGCATGCTTCGCCTACGCCAATGGCGGGCAGGATCCTCCGCTCCTCGTCCGCGCGCGGGGCAACGAGATCGTGCCGCTGAACACGGGTGGGCTGGTCCTCGGCGTGGATCCCCATGCCGCCTACCCCACCGGCACACAGACGCTGGAACCCGGCGACACGCTCTGCCTGTATACCGACGGCATCACCGAAGCGCGCAGCGCGCTGGGGGTGGAATTCGGCGATGACAGCCTGATCGCCCGCGTGCGCGCCGGCGTGGGCATTGACCTGCCCGCGCAGGAGATTGCGGACAACATCTTCGATGCGGTGAATACCTACATCCACGGCGCCGCTCGCCGCGATGATCAGACGCTGGTAGTGGTGCGTTATCGCGGGATGCCGGACGAAGGATGACGGCGCTATCGTGCGCGCAACAACTCGATAGTCAGTTCCGTCTCTTTCTCTGCCGAGAGAGTCACGGCGTCGCTTTTCGGCTGATACCCCACACGCGTCGCTTTCCACCTCCACTCGCCAGGCGGGAGCATGGGGGTCTGCATCGCCTCCGGATCGCGCAGCAGCACGGTGAAACTCACCGGAAAACCGGGCGCGATGGTGCGTGAGAAGGTCACCTGCGCGCCGGGGATCGCCTTTTCGCCGGTATTCGTCACCAGCACACGCACCGTCCCACCGCGCCGCAGCGGCAGCCGCACCAACAGCTTGCCATCTTTCGCCTCAGCCGTTTTCAACTCGGTGATGGCATACCCGTGCTCGGTGAAGAGCGCCAGGCGATAGACGCCGGGAAAAAGGGCGATACCCGGTTCCGTCTCCTCCTCCACCGGCGTGGGGGAAGCCTGTTCGCCAGTTGGGGTCAGCAGAAACAACTGCATCACCGATGCCTTCACCGCTTTGCCTTCGGCGGTGAGCGCGAGCCGCGCCAGCGTAATCGGCGGCAGCTTCCAGGTGAAAGCGTTGTAGCCCGTTCGCACGGTAACGCGGCGCGGCGCCTCATTCAGGCCCAGCGTGGGGAAATATAGCGTCACCTCGTATTCGCCAGGTGGGAGATTCATGAAGACGATGCGGCCTTCTGGCGTGAAAGAAGGTCGCGCCATCACCGCGGTGCGTTTCTCTCCTTCCACGCGTGAGAGTCGCGCAAGCGCGCGTCCGGGCAGTTCGCCGCCATCCTCAAGGGTGGGCACAATCACCAGCCAGGTTTCATCCACCGCCGGTTGCGCCGCCGTGATGAGCGCCAGCCCAGCGAGCAGCACCAGCCAGCCGAGACGGAAATAAGTCATACCGGTTACATTATAGCGCAACTATACCTTTTTGGAGAGAAGAGAGAGGTAAGCTCCCGTATGCGTATATGCTGGCAGGAGTATCGTGCATACGATTTTCACCCGACGCTCTTGACCGACCGTAGGCGGGGACGCGCCAGTTCTTCGATGAAATCCACGATTTCCGCGGCGGATTCCGGGCGACCGAGACTCCGGCAGGCACTGGCCATGGACTGACGCGTGGCAGGGTCGGGCAGAATCTGGTGGAGCGCGGCGAGCAGCGTTTCGGCGGTGAGTTCAGCGTCAGCGATGACCACCGCGGCCTGCGCGTCGGCAAAGGGTCGAGCGTTACGCGTTTGATGATCGTTCGCCGCTCCCGCCCATGGGATGATAACCATGGGGATGCCACGTGCGGCTACTTCCGCCAGCGTAGTGCCGCCGCCGCGGGTGACGATGACATCGCTGGCAGCGAGCAGGTCATGCATATTATCGAGGAATGGAAGCGCAGTGTAAGTGATCCCTAACGCACGCGCCTCCTCTTCCGTCAATCCGCCTCCACGGGTGGGACCGGTGAGATGCACCACCTGCCAGCCGTCACGGAACCATTTTTCGCGGGCCAGGCCGCGCAGCGCGCCGGCCAGCGCATCGTTGATCGGGGAACTGCCTAGGCTACCGCCCATCACCGCCAGTGTCAGCCGGTCGGGCTCCAATCCCAGCGCAGCGACGCCTGCTTCGCGCGTGGCGTTGAGGATGGCCGGTCGCACCGGATTCCCTACCACTTCCGTGCGAATGCCGCGGGCGCGAAAATAGGCACCGGATTGTTCGGAAATCACCGCCGCCAGTTTGATGCAGCAGGCGGACCATTTGCTGGTATTGCCGATCTCCTCGTTCTGCTCAACCAGAATCGCCGGCCGGCGCATGAGTTTCGCCGCCGCCAGCACCGGCCCGCAGACGTACCCTCCGGTGCCAATGACCACATCCGGCTGAAAATCGTCTATGATGAACATCGCCTGCCAAACCGGCAACCCGGAGCCGATCTCCAGCACGGCGCGCAGGCGCTTGAGCAGCCCGCCCAGCGTCCAGCGGCCCGCCAGCCCGTGGACGGAAATGGCGCGAAACGCAAAGCCCGCCGCCGGCACTTTCATCGCTTCCAGGCGGTCAGCGGTGCCTACAAAGAGGATATCCGCCTCAGTGTACCGCTCGCGCAGCGTCTGCGCGACGGCCAGCGCCGGGGAGAGATGCCCCCCGGTGCCGCCGCCGGCAAACAGTACGCGCGGCGGGCGCGGCCAGGTTTCCACCGTGTTATCTGTTTCCGCCGTTATCATCTCACGCATTTTGTCCATACCCGGCGCGCCCCCACTTCACCCGCGCGTTTCGCCGTTATTGGCCAGGGCCGTTCAACGCCCAGCCCATGAGCAACGCCACGAGACTCACCACCAGATTATACACCCCGTGCGCCGTCGCGGATGGTACCACACTGCCCGCGCGACGGGTAAGAAAGGCGAACAGCGAGCCTAACAGCATCACCGGCAGCAGCGCAAACAGCAGCGCGTGCCCGGCGGCGAAGAGCAGCGCGCTGATCAGCGCCGCCGGCCAGAAGGCCAACCGCGCGTTGAGCGCGCGAAAGAGCAGCCCGCGAAACAGCGTTTCCTCGACCAGTGGCGCCATTACCGCCGCTACAACCACCAGATACGCCTGCAGCAGCGGGCTGGCTGTTTGCAGTTCTTCAACAAGCGGTTGCTGCTGTTGATCCATCCCGAACAGCGCGACGGCGATGAGATAGGCAATAACCAGCAGCGGCAGTGACAATACCAGCGCGAGCAGCCCGTAGCCGACGCCATGCGGCACGGGCCGCCAACCGAACGTCTCCCACGTCCAGACGGGTTTCCCCATCAGCGTGAGGAAACCGCCGAGAACGAGCAGCGTCGCCAGCAACAACGTCAGCGTACTCACCACCGGCGCTACCGCTTCCAATGATTCGCGCGAAAGGAACTGCGCAACGCCTACCTGTAACAGAAAATAGAGCAAATAGACGCCGCTGATGACCAAAAGCGCGGTGCCGATACTCCACGGCACGGGCGGTGCGGGCGCGGATACCGCGCGGAGATCCCTGCCGATGCGGCGATGCCAGAGTAGGTAGCCGATGAGCGCGAATAGCACCAGCCCGACAATGAGCAGCGCCACCAGGCCCTCCACGATTGCCACCCGAATACCGACCTGCCATCCAGGCAGCAGCGCCACCCGCGCCGCGACGGCATCACCGTCCCGCAGCGCCGCCTGCGCGCGAAACGCTGGTCCGGCGGGCAGCGCTTCCAACACGCGATCCAGTGGCGGCGTGATGGCGATTGTCTCGCGCCCAGCGTAGAACCGCCACATCGCGCGATACACGCCCCCATCAGGACCGCGCCGCGCCGCGCTGTCCAGCAGCGTCAACGCCCGCGCGCGGTCGCCGGCCAGGCTGGAAAGGACGGCGGCGTTGGCCTCCGCGCGCGCGCGCTGCGCGTTAACAGGCGTCTTTTCGGCGATCGCGTGCCACGCGCCCGCGGCGCGTGAAGCATATTCGACATGGTTCACCACGCGCCGAATATCCGCCGGCCAGTCGCTGAAGCGTTCCACATACCACGCGGCTTCCGCCAGGTAGGTGAGGGCGCGCGCCTGCTCGGTTGCGATGGGAGTGGGTTGTTCCCCGCCGGGCGGCGACGGCCTGTACCACATCAGGGCTATCACGCCGAGATAAATGAAGATACCGAGCAGGAGCAATAGCGGCGATTCGCGCTCCATAGCGGGCACGGACGTGAGACGCGGCTCCGGCGACGGCTCACCCTCGAACGTCATGCCGGCTCTCCCCCATCGCCGCGCGAATCGGGAGCGGGTGGAGGCGCGGGCGCGAAGCGCGACGCCTGGGACTCCAGCAAGTTCAAATGGGCGGTGAGCATGGCGTGCAGTTCACTCATGATGCGCAGCCGCAGTTGCCGCAACTCTTCAGTTTGAGCGCGCTCGTCTCGCGTGCGGTCTTCGGCCTCGCGACGGATCAGTTCCGCCTCGCGGGTCGCCGCCGCCCGCACGTCCTCGGCAGTGCGCTCCGCCATAACCAGCGCGCTTTTAATCAGGTTCTCTGTGCCTTCGTACTGTTCCAGGCGCGCGCGCATCTCACCAAGCTGCGCGCGCAGGCGCTGCCCTTCTTCCAGCGCCTGATACAGCGCCTCCGCCGCCTGCTGCAAAAATTCGTCCACCTCGTCCTGCGAGTAACCGCGCAGCGTGTGGCGGAATTGCTTGTTGACAATATCGTTGGGTGTCAGTTCAGCCATATCACACCTGTATTTCGTGATACCAGATGACAGTGGGTATCCCCTGTCGAAAAAATCGTCCATCCAGCATATTAGCGTACAACGCTGAGAACCACCACATACCTGATAAGTTGAATGACTAGCCAAGCCAGCAGCAGCAAGACCAGCGGCGACAGGTCGAGGGATCCGCCTCGGCCCACGCGCAGCGGTTTGATGAGGCGCCGAATTGGTTCGAGCAGCGGCTCCGACAGCCGGGTCACAAACTGACCGAGCGGGCTGTACCGCGCCTGCGGCAGCCAGCTGATGACCACGGCGGCAATGATGAGCAGCACCAAAGCGTTATACAGCAGATACAGGACGGACATCAATATCGAAGCCATGGTTACTCCCCGGAGAGCTCGCGCGCGCGGTCGGCGGCGGCATGCACGGCGGCGATAAGCGCGTGGCGCAGCCCGCCGGCTTCCAACGCGGCCAGCCCGGCGATGGTGGTGCCGCCCGGCGAGGCGACGGCGTCCTTCACCTGCGCGGGATGCTGTCCCGTCTCCAGGATGAGCCGCGCGGTACCGAGCACCGTCTGCGCGGCCAGGCGCTCTGCCTGGTGGCGCGACAGCCCCGCGAGCACGCCGCCGTCCGCCAGCGCTTCGATGAGCACGGCAATATACGCCGGTCCGCTGCCGGACAGTCCGGTGACGGCATCAAGCTGCGCTTCCGGCACCGACTCCACCATTCCGACGGCGGAGAGCAGACGGCAGACCATCTGCGTAGCCTCCGCGCCCGCGCCCGCCGCCATGCTCAGGCCGATGGCGCCCGCCCTAACGAGACACGGCGTGTTGGGCATGGCGCGAGCGAGAACCAAGTCAGCACGATTGAAGGCCATCGCGAGTTGCCGCAGCGTGATGCCGGCGGCGATGCTGAGTATGATAGCGCCGGGACGCAGCGCGGCGGCGATCTCGCGAGCGACGGGGGCAACGAGGCTCGGTTTCACGGCAAAGATGACGACATCACTGTCGCGCACCGCCAGTGCGTTATCCGAGGTGACGCGGACATCTAACTCCTGCGTGACAACGCCCAGCCGTTCCACGGCAACATCGGCCAGCACCAGTTCGCCGGGCGCGATGAGTTCCGCGTGCAGCATGCCGCGCGCCAATGCCTCCCCCATCTTCCCGAAGCCGATGATGGTGAGTTGCATGAAGGACTCCCTTCTCCTGGACATGTCACTACGCTCCGGGCGCAGACAAGCTCCCGGAGCGCGGGCACGTCAACGCCGGCGCGGGATCATCCCCCGTGCCAGAACAGTTCTTCCTGGCCATCACCGCGCGACGCGGCGGCGCGCGGCGTGCGACTGGCAGTCCGCGCGGCGGGCGCGGCGGGCGCCGCCTCTTCTACGGGATTCTCCACGTCGTTACTGAAGCTGACGCCGCGTGGGATGAGGAGATAGATACCGTCCGTCACCTTCTCGGCAGTGGCGTCCAACGCGTAGACTACCCCCAGTACGAACTCGAAGAAGTAGCGGGCATCGGCATCCGGAAGCCGGGTCAGGTCCAGCGTGACGGTACGGCGCTGTTTCAGATCCATACCCACCACCATGCGGTCTTCCAGCGTGCGGGGGTGGCGAATCTGCATGGCGACGGCGTCGCGCTCCGGGAGCACCAACGGTCCGCGGCGCGACCGAGATGACGTGCTCTGCGCCCGGGGGGGAGTCGTGGTGTCCGGTTCGTCATACTCCATCTCGTCTTCCTCCTCGTAGAAGCCGAACCAGCGCACCAACTTCGTTAACGGGCCTGCTGAAGCCATGGCCTGTCCTCCTTACTGTGATGTGAGCGATATACGTTACGGTCATGTATGGCTGTATCTGCTGTCCCGCATGGAGCGGAACGGTGTGCAATTATCCGTGCCGAGATCCGAACAGGCGGCTGCCCACGCGGACAATCGTGGCACCTTCTTCAATCGCGACGGCAAAATCGTGGCTCATGCCCATGGAGAGTTCCTCCAACTCCACGGTGGGCGGTGCCACCGCTCGTAGCGCGTCGCGCAATTCGCGCAGGGCGCGAAATTCCGCCCGCGCGGCTTCCGGGTCGGGGTCGAAGCGCCCGATTGTCATCAATCCCCGCACCTGAATATGCGCTAGTTTCGCCAGACTGATAAGAACTCCTTCAACATTTTCTGGATGAATCCCGCTTTTTTCATCCTCGCCACTACTATTAATTTGCAGCAGAATCTCCAACCGGCGTCCCTGCTCATCCGCGAGGCGGTCCAGACGCATGGCCAGCGCGGCGGAATCCACCGTTTCAACATATTCAAACCAGCGCACCGCTTTGCGCGCTTTGTTTGACTGCAGATGACCGATAAAATGCCGCGCGACCGGCGCCCCGCCTTCCGCGTCCAGCCAGCCCAGCGCGGTAAATTTCTCATCGGCTTCCTGCAAATAGTTCTCGCCGATAGCCGTAATGCCGGCGGTCACCGCCGCCAGCACAACGTCAGGCGGATGCGTTTTCGTCACCGCGACCAGCCGCACGTCTTCCGGTCGGCGACCGGCGCGCCGCGCCGCATCGGCCATTTCCGCGCGCACCTCGGCAAGGCGAGTGGAAATTTTCTCCACCAGTGCTTCTCGCTGGTTAAAAAACATGTATAATGGATTATACCATAACTTGCCGCACAGCAGGTTGTTTCGGTCAGCAACCGCTGTCCGGCAATCGCGGCGCCGTTGCTCGCGCTTTCGTACCACTCATCATTCTGGTCATCGGAAGGAGCAGATGCATGGCTACAGTCAGGCGGTACGCTTTCCTCACGCCCGGGCACAACAACTGGAACGTCTGGTTCGGCGACAAGGCCATCACCATGACGAACCCCGGCCAGACGCATCGCGTGCTGGAAAGCCTGGCCTACGTGCTGGATGAACTGGCAAAGGACGGCTGGCAGGTTCGTCAAATCTTCGTGGATCAGCAGGGCGCCCCTAACCTCGTGGTGTGTGACTGCGTCTTCACCACGTAACGTATTTCTCTTCTCCTCTCCCCCGCTCCGACCGGGATGCCGCGCGCATCCCGGCATGCGGTGTTACGTCCCGTTTCCATTTGTGCTACAATCTCTGCCGATTTTACTCTCGGAGGGGGAACCCACGTGTCTATCGGTCTGGGGATTGACGCCGGCGGCACCTACACGGATGCCGTGCTGGTTGAATTTGCCACACAGCAGGTACTGGCGAAAGCCAAAGCGCTCACCACGAAAGACGAACTCAGTCGAGGGATCGCCAACGCCGTGGGCAAGCTGCCGGTGGAATTGCTGACTCGCGTCACCCTCGTCTCGCTGAGCACTACCCTGGCGACCAATGCCATCGTTGAGGGCAAAGGCGGCAAGGTGGGCGCGCTGCTGCTCGGTTTCGACAACTATGATCTGGCGCGCATTGACCACCGGCCCCTCGCGGCAGTGCCTGGTCGCACCGACATCATTGGAAAAATCATCGAACCGCTGGATGAAGAGGCACTTCGTGATACCGCCCGCGAGATGCTGGAGCATGACGCGGTAGACGCCTTCGCCATCAGCGGCATGGTGAGCGTGTCAAATCCCGCCCAGGAAATCCGCGCCGCGCAAATCCTCGCCGAGATGACCGACAAGCCCATCGTCCGCGGTCACGAGCTGAGCATGCAGCTCGACACCATCAAGCGCAGCGTCACCGCCATCCTCAACGCCCGCCTGCTGCCCATCATCGCCGAATTGATCGCCCATGTGAAGCGGGTACTCGACGACCGCGGCATCCACGCGCCACTGATGGTGGTACGCGGCGACGGCACGCTGATGAGCGAAGAGTTGGCACGCCACACGCCGGTAGAGACCATCCTCTCCGGCCCGGCGGCCAGCGTCTGCGGCGCGCAGGTGCTCTCGCAAGTGACTGATGGCCTGGTGGTGGATATCGGCGGTACCACCAGCGACATCGCGCTGCTGGTTGACGGCCAGCCGCTGACGGCGAACACCGGCGCGCGGGTGGGCGCGTGGTCCACCCAGGTGCGCGCGGTGGATATCGAGACAGTGGGCCTGGGCGGCGACAGCATCATCGCCATCGGCCCGCGCGGCAAGGTGAGCATCGGCCCGCGCCGCGCCATCCCCCTCGCCTATCTCGCGGATGAATACCCGGCGATGCTGGAAGAGTTACGACGGCTGTGGACCGAGCGCGAGGATATTTCCACCCTCAACCAGCCGGTGGAGTGTTTCGTACGCGTGCGCGACACCACCGCCGGCGACCTGACCGCCCGCGAGCGCCGCGCGCTGGACGCGCTGGTGGACGGCCCATTGATGCGCGACCGGTTGGCAGAGGCCATTGACGCGATGGCGCCTTCGCTGGTGCCAGTAGACCGGCTGGAAACACTGGGCTACATTCAGCGCGCCACCCTCACTCCCACCGACATCATGCATGAGCAGGGCATCTTCACCGCATGGAATCGCGAGGCGGCGGAGTTAGGGCTTGCGCTCTTCGCCCATCGCGCGGGAGTGGAACCGGCGCGCCTGGCCGCCTTCGCCATGGATACCTTCGCCTACTGGATGACGCTGCACCTGATGCACCGCGTTATCCGCCAGCATCACTCGGTGCCGAATTTCCCGCACACCGCCGCAGACCGCGCGCTGCTCGATATGGCCGCCGATGCCTCCAATCTGAACGGCCTCACCCTTACCGCGCACTTCGACCACCCGCTGGTGGTCATCGGCGCACCGGCGCACGCCCTCGGCTACAGCGCCGCCCGCAAACTCGGCGCCAAACTGCTGGTGCCGGAACACGCGGAAGTGGCCAACGCCGTCGGCGCCATCACCGGCGTACTCACCCTCATGGTGGAAGCCACCATCAACCCTGATGAGGACCGCTACATTGTCCATTCCCCCGCTGAACGCCGCGTCTTCACCAGCCTAGACGATGCCCAAACCTGGACGCGCGAGCACCTCCTCATCCTCTTGGAGGACAAAATCGCCGGCGCGCAGGTGACGGAATTCGACTTCCACCGCGACGTGCAAGT
>JAKIYB010000530.1:0-367 GCA_022708765.1 Armatimonadota bacterium
CGCCGACCTGGATGTCCTCATCGAGTTTGCGCGCCTGCTGCACACTCATCTGCAGGTGGGGATTCTCGATGGTTTCCACGACTTCCTTACGGACGTAGACGGCCGCGCGCGACTCCTCCCAGTCAATTTCCACGTGGATTTCGCTGGCGGCGCCGAAATGTTTGCGATATGCGGAAACGAGCGCATCTTCAATGATGCGTTCGAGCACGTCCAGCGGAATTTCCTTCTCACGCTGAATTTCCCGTAATGCCTGCACAAAATCGAAATGCATACCACGCGCTCCTTTACAACGCAACGAGTGGGTTGCCCCACTCGTTGCGTGTCCCGCTTCAATTGGATTCTGTCGAGTCCGCGGAAAAGTATAGCA
>JAKIYB010000530.1:460-3234 GCA_022708765.1 Armatimonadota bacterium
CCGCCGGTGACGAAGACGCGCCACTACGCATAAAGGTCGCGCAGGCGGCTCAGGGCGGAGTAGAGGCCACTGACTCGCCGGGAGCATCAATGACCGGAGTGGCTTCATGGGTATCGTGCCGGCCGTATCGCGCCAGCACCATCGCTAACAGTACGAAGAGGATGGCCATCAACAGCAGGATGTTCCACACCGGCCGGCTCTCCAGGAAGTATCCGCCCAGCGCGGGGAAAATTAAACCGCCGGCGGTGCCGCTGGAGACGAGGAGGGCGACGGCGGTGCCAGTATACGCGGGGTAGCGGTTGGCGCCCAACCCAACGAGCAGCGGCCAAATGCCGCTGAAAGTGAAACCCGCTAGCCCGACGCCGATCCACAATCCCGCGGCGCCCAATGGCAGGAAAAGGACGCCATACGAGAGCAGGCCGCCCCCTACCAGCCAGCAGAGGAGCGTATAGCCGGAAACATGGTGGGCGAGACCGCCGACAATGACGCGCCCGATGCCCATGGTCAGCCAGAAGAGGAGGGCGATTTGCGCGGTGGCATCGGCGCTGGCGTGGTACTGTAATTCCAGGATGCGGCTGGCCAGCCAGGCCAGGCTCATTTCCGAGCCGACGTAGAGTGCGATGGCGACGGCCAGCAGCACAACCGCGGGATCGCTGAACACGCGGCGGGCGACGGTGAGATTCATCCGCTCGACTGGGTGGACGGGTGGTTTTGCCATGAACAGACTGCTGATGAAGAGCAGCACGGCGGAAGCACCAAGTACCAGGTACGGCACGCGCCAACTGATCTGCGCCGCCAGCATCCAGCCGACGAGATAGAGCGCGCCCACCGCGCCGGCGCTGAATGCCACCTGCAGCAGATTCATGTTCCGGTTCACGTGCGCGGGATCAATGTCGGCGATGATCGCGCTGCATAGGCCTTCCAGCGTGCCACCGCTGGCTCCGATGAGGAAACTCGCCAGGCAAACGATGGGAAAGGACGGAGCGAGCGCGAAGAGCAGGAACCCGCCAGCGAAGAGCGCCAGCATGAGGACAAAGAGCAGCTTTTTTCCAAAACGGTCAGCCAGGTAGCCGCCGGCGGTGGTAGCCAACAGCGCGCCGGTGAAGAAGATGCTGAAGAGGATGCTGGAATCAGCCACGCTCACGCGCAACTCGCCCGCCAGCGCCGGCCGCAATGGTCCGAGTATGCCGCCGCTGGCCCCGAAGACAAGGGCGGTGAGAATCGGCGCGAGTATGGCGATGAGACGCGGCAACACGGCGCTAATGATACAGGGGAAATAAAAAAATGCCTAGAACCACCGCTGCCTGTCCGCAAACGCGCCGCATGCATTGCCTGAGGACGCCGTCATCGGGTAGGATACACAGAGGTAACGATAGGAGGAGACTACGCCGATGCCGATGACCTGGGATTTATCGGATCTGTATGCTGGGGTGGACGACCCGGCTATTGACGCCGCGCTGGCGGCGGTGGAATCGCGTGCCGAGGCCTTCGCCGCGCAAACGCGCGGGAAGCTTGGTGCGTTGGCGGCGGCGGAGCTCGCTGGCGCGCTGACGACCTACGAAGGCATCCTGCGCGACCTGGAATTCCCCGGCGCCTACGCGATGCTGCTTTTCTCAGCGGAGAGCACCAACCCCGCGCACGGCGCGCTGCTGCAGCGCGTGCAGGAGCGCGCGGTGGCCATCCAACAGCACCTTATTTTCTTCGAATTGGAGCTCATCGCCATTCCGGATGACGCCTTCGCCGCGCTGCTTGAGCACCCGGTCACCGCGACTTATCGTCATTACCTTCAACATGCGCGCGCCGAGCGCCCGCACCGCCTCACCGAGCCGGAAGAGCGCATCCTGCTGGAAAAATCCGCCACCGGCCGCGAGGCGTTTTCGCGCCTGTTCGACGAGATCATCGCCGCCTCCACCTTCCCGATGGCGGACGGCGACGGCGTGACGCAGATTACCGAAGCGGAGATCCTCGCGAAACTGCATGACCCCCGGCGGGAAATCCGTCGCGCCGCCGCCGAAGGTCTGACCGCCGGCTTGCGCGAGAAAAGCCGTCTGTATACCTACATTACGAATACGCTGGTCTACGATAAATCCGTCAACGACCGCCTCACCCGGTTCCCGCATCCGGAGGCGGCGCGCCACCTGTCCGACGAGGTGGATACCGAGACGGTGCATACGATGCTCGACGCCTGCGTGGCACATTTTGGTACTGTTGCCCGTTACTACCGTCTGAAGCGTGGGCTGCTCGGTGTAGACCGCCTGGCGCATTATGATATTTACGCGCCGCTACTGCGCGATGACGCCCCTGTATCCTGGGAAGAGGCACGCGCCATCGTGCAGGGCGCCTACACCCAATTCGACGCGGATGTCGGAGGCATGATCGCGCGGTTTTTCGAGGAGCGCTGGATTGACGCCGCGGTGCGCCCCGGCAAACGCGGCGGCGCGTTCTGCATGGGGCTCACCCCCGACTGGCATCCATACGTATTGACCAATTACCTGGAACGCAAGCGTGATGTGATGACCCTCGCGCATGAGCTCGGGCACGGCCTGCACGATCTCCTCGCCGCAGAACAGCACCTCCTGCAGTACCATCCCTCGCTGGCGGCGGCCGAAACCGCCAGTGTTTTTGGGGAGATGCTTACTTTCCGCGTCCTCGTCGAGCACGCCGCCACCCCACGCGAGCGGCTGGCGCTGCTCGCCGGAAAGATTGAAGACATTTTCGCCACCGTCTTTCGCCAAACCTCGCTGTACCGCTTCGAGCAGCGCCTGCACGCCGCC
>JAKIYB010000531.1 GCA_022708765.1 Armatimonadota bacterium
GTCGCATTCTGCCACAGAATGCGACCGCATGATCGCCGTCGCCGAGGAGACCGGAAAGCTGCTCAGCGTCTTCCAGAATCGTCGCTGGGACGGCGACTTCCTCACCCTCAAGTCGCTCATCGCCGACGGCCGGCTGAGCGAGCCGCGCTGGATTGAGATGGCCTGGCAGGGCTTTGGCGCCTGGGGTGGGTGGCGCGGACAAGCGGCCATGGGCGGCGGCAAGCTCTACGATCTCGGCGCCGCCGTCTGCGACACCTCCAGCCTGGCCGCCATCCAGAAGCCGCGCATTCACGCCTTTGGCACCGGCGGAACTTTCATTAAGTATGGTGTGGACCCGCAGGAAGCGGCAATGATCGCCAGGCGCATTGACGAAGCCGTCGAAGACCCGGCGCGGTATGGCCGCTTCAGCGACGGTAAGATGGAGACGTTCATTCCCACCATCCCCGGCCGCTGGCGCACCTATTATGAAAATATCCGCGACGTCCTCACCGGCGGCACCGAACCGTTGGTGAAACTGGCAGAAGTCCGCCGTGCCATAGCGGTATTGGACGCCGCGTTTCAGTCCGCGCGCGAACATAGCGTAGTGGAGGTCGAAGTCCCAGCAATTGCCCATTGAAAATTGTCAATATTTAATGGGCAGTTCCAACAACCTTTCCCTTCGGGCATTGTCCGAACAATACGGTGCCGCACGCAGCGGCCATTGAAAGGAGCCTTTTCACATGGCATTACCCCCGGTTGGCGCACAGTTACTCGTCTTCGGCGCGAAGTACAACATTAACACCGACACCGACCTCATCCTCGACTGCGTGGCGCGAGCGGGCTATGCGGGCGTGGAAGGCGCGGCGAAGGACCATGCGCTTTATCGCCGCAAGCTGGATGAGCGCGGCTTACGCTTCGGCGCCACTCATACCGGCGTGCGCGCGCTGGAAGACGTCTCGCCATTAGCGAACATGCTGGAAACCCTCGGCGGAACAGACGTGAATATCTCCGGCTTGCTTACTTGGGAAGGGCGCACGCTAGAGGACTACAAAGGCGCTATTGCCATCATGAACCGGGCAGGTCGCCATCTGCGCGATGCCGGCATCCATCTGCACTACCACAATCACGATTTCGAGTTCGAGAAAGTAGATGGCCACACGACAGGGATGGATCTGCTTCTCGACGGTTTGGACTTCGACGCGGTAGACCTTTGCGTGGATGTCGCCTGGGTGCTGCGCGGCGGCGCCGATCCGGCGACATTCCTGCGCGCGCACAAGGACCGCATCGGCTTTCTGCATTTCAAAGACCACGATGGCGAGCAGTGGAGCGAACTGGGCCGCGGCCGGGTGGACTACGCCAGCGTGATGGCTGTCCTCCCCGAACTCACCGGCGCCCGCTGGGTGATGATCGAACAGGACACCACGCGTATTGATCCCTGTGACAGCGCCACCATCAGCCGCACGTATCTGCGGGAAACGTTTGGATATTAGTCACTTCACACAAGGAGCACCAGATGAGCAACAACAAGCGTGCCGCCGTCATCGGCATCGGTGGCATCGGCAAGTGGCACGGGCAGATGATGCGCGACACAAAACGCATTGACGTGGTCGCCGCATGCGATGCGAATCCGGCGATGGAAGCCGTCGCCGAGGAACAGTTCCCCGGTGCGGTCTTCTACACCGATTTCGAGACGATGCTGGCAAAGGAACCGTTAGACCTGGTGGCGGTGGTCACCCCGCATAACCTGCACGCTCCTATCGCCATCGCCGCTCTGGAAGCGGGTACCAACGTCATCGTTGAAAAACCGATGGCCACCAGCTACGCCGATTGCGTGGCGATGATGGCGGCGGCGGAGCGCGGCGGGCGTTTCCTCACCGTCTTTCACAACCGCCGGTTGGATGGGTGGTATCTCTCGGCGAAACGCGTCATTGACGACGGCCTACTCGGCAACCTCTTTGAAATAAACATCGGCATCAATTTCCGCCCCGGTCCCAACACCTGGCGCGGGTGGAAAGCCACCAACGGCGGTCTCATGTTCGACTGGGGCGCCCACCTGGTGGACTATGCCCTGCATTTCGCCGACAGCCCGGTACGTGGCGTCTCCGGTTACTTCTACCGCAACCCGGCACTCGATTCCGGCCTGAATGAGGACCACGGCAGCATCCGCATCTTCTTCGAGAACGGCGCCATCGCCAATGTGACGAACTACGGCACTAACCGTGCCGAGGTGCGCCGCTACCACCTCATCGGTGACCGCGGCTCGCTGGTGGATGACTGGAATTGGGGCGAATCCGACAGCATGACCGTCTACACCGCGCTTTCCGGTGGCCAACCCGTCACCATGACTGTCCCCTACGCAAAGACGCTTCCGCAGAAGTATTACGACAATATCGCCGCCGCCCTCTACGGCGAGGAGCCGGTGATGGTCAGCGCAGCCAGTTCCGCGCGCATCATTGACATCTTCTGCACCGCCGAGCGCAGCCACGCCCAGGGTGGCGCGGTGCTGCCGATGGAAGGGATTGGCGTGAAGGCATAAGCCATTTCGGGCGGGCAGGAACTGCCCGCCCCTCACCGAACCAGCGTATTCGACATCGGGCACGGTTCGAATTGCTCGACACCGTGGCAGGTGCACCCGGAGCAGGCTTTCATGATGGTGGGATCGTGGGTAGGTTCGATACACTCACCGGGTTGGATCGTGAGGAAGCGCTCATCATCCCAGACGCCGTCTAGGAAGTCATACATGAGCGCCGGATCACCCTGCACTTCATCATATTGCCACCCGAGATAGTCGGCGCAGGCTTTGGTGTAAGCACGGTCATGTTCGGCGGTGGGCAGGTCCCAGTTGATGTAGGTAGCCCAGTTATACTCCCGATACCACCCCTGCTCCATCTCCATCAGGTAGTCGGCATTTTCCTCACCATACTGTTTGGCGTAGTGCGCCCGCGTCAATGCGTAACGGTCGGGGCCGGGTTGCATCGTGCGTTCAATCCATCCTGAACTGTACCAGTATATGCCGCGATGGTTCTCAAAATAGTCGCCGTATGCCTGCATGGAGCCGAGGAGGAGCGTGATACAGTCGTGACCGCGGGGAATGACCAATGGCAGGCGGGGCGCGGTAATACCTACCACGCCATTGCTGCACAGCGCATATCCGAGTAGGATAGCGTCATACTTTGGCGGCGGTAGTTCTTTAGTGTTTTCCGCCTCGACACATTCCGGCCCCCGATCCAGCCGCTCTACTTCACGCT
>JAKIYB010000532.1 GCA_022708765.1 Armatimonadota bacterium
CCTCCCCGCCGTCATCGGGACGATTGCGACGATTCGCGACGGCCATCCCGACACGCCGTTCGTCGTCTGCTCGCCCATCTGGAGCCCGGCGCGCGAGCGGGAAACCGGCGGTTCCGGCATGACGCTGGAAGAAATGCGCGAGGAGGTGGCGCGGGCGGTGGCGATCTTCCAGGAACGCGGTGACGCCAACATCCATTACGTGAACGGACTGGACCTGTTCGGCGCGGCTTACGCCGACAACCTGCCGGACCAGCTTCACCCCGACGGCGACGGCTACATCAAGCTTGGGAATAATTTCGTGACGGAAGTCTTCACGAAACTGGGCATCCGCGTCGGGCGCGCCGGCGTCGCCTGACAGCGGCCTTTGACCGCGCGTCCCATCCCTCGCTATACTGCGGCTGGGAGGATTTGCTCATGCGCGCCGTCGTCCAGCGAGTGTCATCCGCGTCCGTCACCGTCGAGGAGCAGGTAGTGGGCGCCATCGGCGCCGGGGTGTTAGTGCTGCTGGGCGTGGGGCAGGGCGATACCGAGGCGGACGCCGATTACCTGGCTGAGAAGATCGCCCACCTGCGCATCTTCCTCGACGACGACGGCAAGATGAACCGCAGCCTGCTGGAGACGGGCGGCGCGGCGCTGGTCGTCTCCCAGTTCACCCTCTACGGCGACGCCCGCAAAGGCCGCCGTCCCGGCTACAGCGCCGCCGCCCCACCCGACGAAGCCGACCGTCTCTACCAGTATTGCTGCGCCCGCCTCCGCACCCACGGCGTCCCAGTCGAGCAGGGTATCTTTCAGGCGATGATGAGCGTGGCGCTGGTCAATGAAGGCCCGGTCACCATTCTGCTGGACAGCGGGAAGGCGTTTTAGCCGTCTCCAACCGGGTCACCGCTCTACCGCCGCCGCTACCAGATGCAACCTGATTTGCGTTTAGCGCTACTAAATGCCAAACTACCAGCGTTTAGTAGCGCGTTGGTGTGTTGTATACACCAACAGCATCATTTTATCTCTGTAGAGGAACCGGGCGTCCCGCCGCGAATTAACCTCCAATACACCCTCTGGAGGCTCTTCCATGGCGAAAGTCACCTTTATCGGCGCCGGCAGTCTCGGCTTCACCCGCGGGCTGGTACGCGATATCCTCACCTTCTCGACAATGCGCGACGCCGAGATCGCGCTGGTGGATGTCAATCCACAGCGCCTCGATTTCGCGAAGCGGGCGACGGAGAAGATCATCGCCCAGGGCAACTACCCCGCGACGGTGACGGCGACGACCGACCGCGCGGAAGCGCTGGACGGCGCGGACGCCGTGTTGTGCACCATCCTCGCCGGCGGCGTGCAGGTATGGCGGCATGACATCGAGATTCCAAAAGCTTATGGCGTGGATACCAACGTCGGCGATACCCGCGGCCCCAGCGGTATCTTTCGCGCGCTGCGCACCATCCCGGTGATGGTGGAGATCGTCCGCGATATGGAGCGCCTCTGCCCGAACGCTATCCTGCTCAACTACACGAACCCGATGGCGATGCTCTGCCGCGCCATGCAGCGCACGTCGAAGATTCAAGTCACCGGCCTGTGCCACAGCGTGCAGGGCACGGCGTGGATGCTCGCAAACTGGATTGGTGCGCCGATGAGCGAGATTGATTACGTCTCCGCCGGCATCAACCACCAGGCATGGTATCTCAAGTTCCTCTGGAAGGGTCAGGACGCCTACCCGCTCATCCGCGAGGCGATCACCTCACGCCCGGAAGTCTACAACGAGGAACAGGTGCGCAACGAGATGTTCCTGGCGCTGGATTACTACGTCACCGAATCCAGCGGGCACAACTCGGAGTACAACCCCTGGTTCCGCAAGCGCCCCGATCTCATCGAGAAGTACTGCACCCACGGCACCGGCTGGAACCCCGGCCACTACGCCTACATCCTTAACGAATACCTGCGGCGCGAGGACGTGTGGCTGAAAGAGACCGAGGAATGGCTGGCCAAGGACGAGCCGATCAGCCTGGCGCGCGGCCATGAATACGCCGCGTCCATCATCCACGCCTACCTGGGCGGGGAGCCGTATGAATTCAATGGCAACGTGCCGAACACCGGCCTCATCACCAACCTGCCGGAGGGCGCCTGCGTGGAAGTGCCGGTGGTGGTGAACCGCCGCGGCTTCAACAGCATCCACGTCGGTGCGCTGCCCCCGCAGCTTGCCGCCTTGAATAACCTCTCGGTGGCGGTGGAAGAGATGGCGGTGGAATCCGCCCTCACCGGCGACGCCCGCCTGCTCTACCATGCCATCTGCTACGACCCGCTCACCAGCGCCGTCCTCTCCCTCGCCGAGATCAAGGAGATGGTGGACGCCATGCTGCGGCAGAACGCGGCGTATTTACCGCAGTTCAAGCTCGGCGCGGCCGTCTAAGCGTCCGAAAACCGAAGAAGGTCACCAATCCATCCCG
This sequence comes from Armatimonadota bacterium, assembly GCA_022708765.1. Lineage (GTDB taxonomy): Bacteria > Armatimonadota > Hebobacteria > CAIYQO01 > CAIYQO01 > JAKIYB01. The sequence continues at coordinate 2,436 of JAKIYB010000532.1, forward strand.
TTCGTAGTAAGGCACGCAGCGGAGCAGAGTGCCGTTCGCCTATAGTTCCGGTAACGGATTGCGCAGTCAACGGCACTCCGCTCCGCTGCGTGCCTTACTACGAACGGGTTCTTTCGGAAACGAGCAGGAGGTCGGAAACCAGCGGCTAACTTAAGCGTCATGCATGACCCCGCCGTCCTCGCCGAATTGCATAAGCGGCTGGCCGACCACGGCCCCCTCACCTTTGCCGAGGTGATGGAGGTGGCGCTGTATCATCCCGTAGGTGGGTATTACACGGCACACGCGCTGCTGGGGCCGGAGGGGGATTTTGTCACCGCGCCGGAGGAGCATCCGGCGTTCGGGGCGCTGCTGGCGCGGCAGGCGGCGCAGTGCTGGGCGTTGCTGGGGTACCCCGACCCGTTTGTTGTGCTGGAGATGGGCGGCGGGCGCGGGGCGCTGGCGGCGGCGTTTCTCGATCACGCGCGGGCGCACCTGCCGGCGCTGTTCGCGGCGTTGCGCTACATGATGTTGGAGCGGTCGCCGCGACACCGGGCGATGCAGCGGGAACGGCTCGCGCCCTACCTTGACCATTACCCCTCTCCCTCTGGGGGAGGGGCAGGGGAGGGGTCCGCGCCGAACGGCGCGGCAGTTTCCTGGGTCGAAACGCATCCGGACAACTTCACCGGCCTCATGCTCTCCAATGAGCTGGTGGATGCGTTTCCCGTCCATCGGGTGGTGATGCGCGGCGGGGAGTTGCGCGAGTTGTATGTGGTTTCCCTCACCCCCAACCCCCTCTCCCAGGGGG
>JAKIYB010000533.1 GCA_022708765.1 Armatimonadota bacterium
AAGCCGTGGGTCGCGCCGAAAGAGCCGAAACTCACCAGCCAGCTCTTCCCGGGCGTGGGCGTGGTCTTCCGCGCCCACCAGGGACCGGACGAGACCTATATGCTCTTCCGCAGTGGGTATAACTGGAGCCACTGGTACGTGGACCAGGGGCATTTCATCCTCTACAGCCGGGGCGCGAATCTGGTGCCGTTTCAGCCGTACCAGTACTGGTGGTCGCCGAACAAAGCGTTTGACATGTATAACGCCATCCGCTTCGGACACCCGGAGAACACCTACGCCTTCGGCTGGCCGGACAGCAATATCCTCGACCACGCCTTCGGACCGACGGTGGATTACGCCTGGTCGTCCAGCGGCTACCCGGAATGGTATATCAATCCCGGCACCACGCCGGGCTTCGACGGTCCGCGCAAGCTGCAAGGAGAGGGGCAGGTGGAAGGTGCCTTCACCTGGAACCGCCAGGTGCTTTTCATGAAAGGAGAAACGGCAAAAAGCCCGAACTACTTCGTCTTCCGCGATACCATGCCGGAGAGCAAGCTGGCAAGCTGGTTCAACCTGAATCTGCTGGGAACGAAAGAGAACGTGAAGATTGACGGGAACCGCATCACCGCTATGACGGAATGGCCAGTCACTCTCGATTTGCTCTTCGCACGTCTGCAGCCATTGCAGGCGGACTTCTTCGAGGAGAATCAGTACGTCGCGCTGGGCGGGTGGAGCGGTCCGTCGTGGTGGAACGCCCAGCTCAAGCAGCCGGGCATCTCGCCGAACTGGGTGTTAAAAGACGGGAAGCCCGTAGCGCCGCCGACGCGCATGCATGAGAATCCTGGTTATCACGAACGGCATATCTTTACGCGCATCGCGGGGGCGCCGGGTGGGGAGTTTTTCTGGCTCGTTTACCCACGTGGCAGCGATGAGCCGACGCCGCAGATGCGTTTGCGTGCCCCCGGCGTGTTGCAGGTGATCACCCCTGAGAGCATTGATTATATCTTCCTCTCACCGACGCCTATCAAGTATGACGCCGACGGCATCACCTTTAGCGGGTGCGCAGGCGCCGTCCGCGTGAAGAAGGAGACCGTCACGCTGGCGCTCACCGGCGGGCCGGGAAAAGTGGGATATCGCGGCTACGTGATTGATGCCGCCATGCCAGTAGAAGAAACGGTAAAGCTGGCAAGTCTGAAGCCGGGGGCGCGGTCAGCTCCGGAACCGGCTAACGCCCTGCAGTTGGAAAAACTGCCGTTCAACAACCAGTGGATGTCTTCGTCGAAACAGGGGGCGATGAATACGCCGGATGGCGCTTTTTACTTCGTCAATACACCTGATCCGACGACATACGAAGAGAACAACGTGTCGCTGATGGCGCGCAGGGGAGCCGTTATTGTTACCACAACAGGCGTCCGTTTCATAGCGCAGAAGCGTGAGTATGTACGGTTGACCGCCGGCGCGCTGGGCGTGCGTGGCATGGGACCATTCGATCTGACCATCTCCGACACGGCCATCACCGGCACGGTGGATGGTGACATGCGCACTCTCGTCGTCACCTATCCGCCGAAGCTGGTGCGGCCGATGTATCACATGGACGGTGCGCGTTGGTATGCTGGTTTCGCGGATGACCCATCATTTCGTACCGGCCTGCCCGCACCGCAATTCGGTATTGCGTTTGCGGTGACCGCTGGTCCGCACAAAGTCGAAATTCGCGAGTGGACGTATCCGGCGCTGCCTCCTGCACCGGCGCGGGCGAAGCTGGAATAAGGAGGACACCATGACGTTGAATGTGGCCGTCATCGGCGCGGGCTTCATGGGCCATACGCATGCCGAGTCATACTGCAAAGGCAGCCTGGATGCGCGGGTGACGCATGTGGTGGCAATGCGACTGGCGCGGGCGGAGGGGCTGGCCAGTGGCTTGCCGGGCACGGTGTTGGCTTCCGATGACTATCAGATGGTGCTTGATGATCCGTCGGTGGACGTGGTGGATATCTGCGTGCCGACGATGTATCATTGCGATTATGTGCTGCGGGCGGCGGCGGCGGGGAAGCATGTGCTCTGCGAGAAGCCGATGGCGGTGACGCTGGAGGAAGCGGATGCCATGATCGCCGCCTGCCGGAAGGCCGGTGTGCGTTTCATGATTGCGCACGTGCTGCGCTTTTGGCCTGAATACCTCGCGGTCGTTGATCTGGTGAAGGCCGGGCGTATCGGGCGATTGCGACAGGTGGCGTGCCGGCGGTTGTCGCAAGGGCCGGCGTGGAATGATAACACAAGCTGGTTTCTCGACCCCGCTCGCGGCGGCGGCGCGGTCCGCGACATGGCGATTCATGACTATGATGTCATCAACTGGCTCGCGGGATTGCCAACTGAGGTGCAGGCGATGGGGGATGTGAATCACTTCACCGCGCTCTTCGCGATGCCCAATGGCGTGTTCGCGCAAGTGGAGGCCAGCATGGCGATGCCTGCCGGTTTCCCGTTCACCATGTCACTCATGGCGGTAGGGGAAGACGGCGTTGCAACCTTCGATGGCCGTACTGGCGCGGTGACGCTTATTGCCGGCGGCGAGGAGCAGGCCATTTCAGTGGAGGGTAGCCGCGTCTTCGCGCAAGATACCTCAACTGAAATTGACGCTTACTACCACGAAATCGACTTCTTCCTGGAATGTGTCCGCACCGGCGCTGAGCCGGCGCGCGCAACCCCCGAAAGCTCTCGTGATGCACTGGCAACGGCGATTCGGGTACAGGCGGCTCTGGAAGATGCCCGATAAGCCAACCTGGAGAATCGCAATCCTCTCTTGACAACAAAACATAAGTGTGCTATATTGCCGCCTGTACCATGATAACGCTAAGCCGTTGGGGACTGTTCTCTTGCTGCGTGACTGTCTGGCTTGATGACCAGGCTGATTGCTTTCGGGAAAGGGATGGCGCAACAGCGCCCGCTAAAGGAACGGTCCTCGTGTTCGGAATTAGCGGGCTGAAAGATGTATCACCCCGCATTTTGAAAAGTTGCATATTATGCGGGGTGATACATCCGTCCTTCCAAACCTGCGCTTGCTCATCCAAAAATTAAAATCGAAAATCTAAAAACGAAATCACCCCCAAAAAGAAATTTTACGTCACGGATTTGGGGGTGATTGGGGTGAATCATCCCCGAGGAGCACATCTGATGCATATTGGTTATGCAGTGGCGGACATTACGCCTGCGGTCGGGCTCACGTTA
>JAKIYB010000534.1 GCA_022708765.1 Armatimonadota bacterium
GCATGCGTGCGGGTCTTCAGCAACTCCTGCGAGAAGGCGGAGCCGCCCCAGTTGGTCTCGTCGCACCCGGCGTGCAGATAGCGCCCCGGAAAAAGCGCGGCCGCCTCGGTGTAGAGATCACCGAGAATACCCATCGTCTTCGGATGCAGTGGAATCAAGGCATTGGCCCACGAGTGTCCCCCCGGCGCCTGGTCGTCGAGGTCAGCGTGCTCGGGCGCGCGGGTGATGTAGTGGGAGTGGCCGAGCGACTCGATTTCGGGGATCAGTTCGATGGCGCGCGGCGGCGTACGACGCCAGCGCCTGCGCCTCCTCCGGCGTCAGGGCATTGGGGTGCGTGACCAGTTCCGGGTGGCTGCGGAAGCGCAGCGCGCACCCCTGGTCGTCGGTGAGTCGGAAGATCACGGCATTGACGCTCCACTCGGCGCAGAAGTCGAGAAACCGCCGGTAGTACTCCTGCGACTCGACCAGCCGCGCCGCGTCGAGCATGAGGCCGCGCAAGGGTTGATTTTTCATGGTTCCAGCATCTCCCGGATACGTTTCATCGGACGGATGGGCATAATCAAATCTCCACGGCGTGCTCAGTCATGATGGCGTTCCGCCTTTACAGTTTCGACCAGCGCGCGGAAATTCTCCGGCGGGATGGGCGGATTGATCTCGCTGGAACTGGCGACGAACATGCCACCAGTCTCCAGCGCCTTGGTTTCGTGAATATGCCGGCGCACCTCGGCCTTCACCTGCTCCGGCGTGCCGCGCTCCATGAGGTCGACGCCGTCCACCCCGCCGGCCCACACCATTTGCGGCCAGGCGTTCTTAAGCTCGACAATGTCCATGCCGCAGTTCGGTTCCAGGCAGTAGAAGCCGTCCACGCCGCAGGCGATCAGTTCAGGGATGACTTTCTTCCAGTTGCCATCACTATGGTAGAGCGCGGTGATCCCGTGCTCGTGCCAGGCGTCGGCCACCTGCCGGATGTAGGGGTAGTGATACGTGTGCAGGAAGTCCGGTGGAAAGATCGGTCCCTGCTTGGTGGCGAAGTCCTCCGGGATCAGAATCACCGGCGAGAGCGCGGGGTCGGCCACCGCGTGCACGGGGCATACCTCGGCGGCGACCGAGGCGTCCATATACGCCTTCAGCACCTCGGGGTACTCAAGTTGGAAGAAGGTGAAGATCTCCAGCCCCATGCTGTCAAAGGGGTGGCAGAACCCGGTCCAGGAGAAGTTGAGGATGACCGTATCGCCAATCTTCGCCTGGAGGTCCAGCATGTAGCGCCGATAGTCCTCGCGCGCGCGAGCCGGGTCAAAGGGCGCCTCGCGGATGGCGCGGGTGCGGGCCAGCAGCCAGTCGCACGCGCCTTCGGCGTCGCTGAACGGCCGCGAGACATGCCAACCGGTCCAGTTATCATTCTGGACTACGAAGCCGTCAGGGGTCGTTACGCGGGCCGTGCCGCGCGGGGCGGACGGCGGCATGACGAGATCACACGTCTGGCGAATGGCCGCGCAGATATCATCCACCGTGTAGGCAAAGCCGGTGATGGCCATGCCAGTCCAGTCGGCGATCACGCGCGGATTATAGCTCAATTGCTCGAGGAGTGCACACCGATCCACCGACTGGTGGGCCAGCGTCGCGGTCACACGCTCACGCTTGGTCATCGCTTCGGTACATGGCATCTCAGCGTCTCCCAGGGGCTCATCAGCATTCCAAGTCCTTTCCTGTGCAGTTTATTGCACAGCAGCGTCGATTGTCAATGCGGTTACCACAGAATAGTTCGTGATGTTTTCTTCAATAACACCTGGCATTGCGTTACACCAGTGCGTTATTCCGCACAGATATTGACCGATCCCCTGTTGCCCGCTATACTGGGGTCATCATGGCCGATAGCATCCTCGGGACAATCTCGCCTGCGCCGACGCTGGGCAGCCGAATAAAAGGTCTGCGGACCCTCCAACACCTTTCTCTGCGCCAGCTTGCCGAACGCGCTAGCGTGACGCCCAGCTATCTGTCCGCGGTTGAGCGCGGGAAACTCTCCCCCACCATCGCCCTCCTCAGTAAAGTACTGGCGGCGCTGGGCACTGATCTCGCTGCGTTTTTTACTGCGGCCCAGGCGGAGGAGGCGGAGATCGTCTTCCGGCAGGAGGCCATGCAGACCGTCGAGGACAGCGGGCGTCAGTATACCTTCATCTTCCCTAAACGCCCGGACCTGCGCCTGGAGGTGCTGGACGAACGGTTATTACCCGGCGAAGAGCCGGAGTTCGAAGAGCTGCCCGTCGATCTGGCCGGGTATGTCCTGCACGGCACGCTCCTGCTCGAGGTCGCCGGCCGCACCCCGGAAGCAGTACCTGCAGGGGATGCCTTCTACGTCCCCGCCGGTCGTCCCGTCCGCGGACGCTGCGCAGACGACACCCCCGTCCAGCTGCTCACGATGATGACGCCGCCGCGCTATTGAAATACCCCCAGATTTCTCTTTGGAGTTTGCTGTCAGTATCGAATGCTCTACCAATTCAGCCGCCGGAGGTTACTCTCCGGCGGTTTTCTCGTTGGTAGCCGTTATTTCGCTTCGCCACCCCCTTCCTTATACATGCAACGCGAAATCCCCATACAGCACAACCGTGGACGACCTCAACCGACAAAATCCCCGTTTTCACCCTCTCAGCGCCCAAATCTCTCTCTGTCTCTCTGAAAACTGAAGACGACCCCCCTTGGTCGTCCACAGTTTTTTCACGCTCAAAGTGGCGGGATGCGGCTGGAGGGTTCGAGGTTGGCGAATGGAGGAGCAGATACACGATGCGCGTGTGTTTCGAACTGTTGGGTGGCGATCATCCTCGGTCACCGTGACTCAGTTGACAATACCTCGACAGATGTTGATAATTGTCAATGAAATGTCAGCATCAAATAACGGCGAGAAGAAGGTACTCCTTGTGCAGCAGGCGCTGCAGGAACGGGGTGTGATGCGTTCCTGTGAGCTGGTGGCGCTTGGGGTTTCGCGGGAATATCTTCGTCAGCTACGCTCGCGCGGCATGATTGAACGAGTTGGGCATGGGCTCTATCGCCTTCCCGAAGGCGAACTGACCGCGAACCATAGCCTGGCTGAAGCAAGCCGGCGTATTCCTCAAGGAACCATTTGTCTACTCTCCGCGCTGCGATACTACCAAGTGACTACACAACAGCCCTTCGAGGTCTGGATGGCGATTGATCGGCGGG
>JAKIYB010000535.1 GCA_022708765.1 Armatimonadota bacterium
TGCTCTTCACTCGGACTAACGCGGGTGATCAACTGCGCCAACGGCAGCGCGTGTTCGCTTGCCACCGCTTCCGCCGCGCGCAGGATCTCCATCGTCAGCGGATGGTGAATCGGGCACTCCGGCAGTGGTATGAAGCGCTGAGCGTCATCCTGATAACCGAGGCGCACGCGCCCTGCCTGGGTGTCAGCGATGAATTCGCCTTTGTTCCGATACTGCCAGGGGGTCTCCATGCCGATAGTCGGCAGCACCTCGACCCCGTGCAGATGCCCGATGCGCTCCAGACCATCGCTGACGAAAGCGCGCTTGGCGTCAAGCTGAGCGTCATAGCGCAGGTGCTGCAATTGGCAGCCCGGACACTGGTCAGCCAGCGGGCAGGCGGACGGGACGCGGTCAGGACTCGGCGTCACCAGCCCCAGCAGGCGCGCGCGTCCGTACCGCTTGGCCACCTCCGTCACCTCCACCTCGGCGACATCGCCGGGGGCCGTGCGGGGGATGAAGAGCGTGAAGCCCTCAGGCCGGGCGACGCCATCGCCCCCGGTCGCGAGCTTCTCAATGGTAACGGTGAGGCGCTGCCCAACCTGCGGGTTGCCTGCCTCTGGCTGCTCAATACTCATGGTGAATCCCTTCTTTCGCCCTCCAGCGCGAATCCCCTCCCGACTTGCGCGCATACACGCGAACGTTGTCGGGAGATTGTAACGGAATCCATCGCGTCCCAGTTACTGATACTAGAGGCATTCCCCCTCTACCTTTGGGAGAGGGGGTTGGGGGTGAGGGACGTGTTGCACACCGGCCGTCCCGTGCCTGTCATGCCGACCACGCGAGACGCCCGCGCCAGTCATCGAGCTACTCGCCACTCCGGAAGCTGGAGAATGACCGGGGGCGTGTGCACGGGGAAAAGATGTATCACCCCGCATTTTGAGAAATCGCATGTTGTGCGGGGTGATACACGGTCCCCTTGGAGTGCGGAAAATCAAAACGGGGTAATCATCCGTGACGCACCTACAGCGGCTAACACGTGCAAAATCGGCGAAAATCGGGTAGGATTAGCGGTGACGGCCGCCAATGACCGTCATGCGAGGTAGGCTCATGACGAGGACCCGGAGAAGCACCGCCGCGGACCTGATTCGACGCAAGCGCTGGTATCGTTTTTTCCTGGCGCTGACCATCCTGACCTTGTTGGGCTCCGCGCTGGGCGCGGGCACGCTGGCCGGCTTATTCGCGGCGGTGACCGATGTCCTGCCGCGCGGCAAAGCGCTGTCCGACCTCAAGCCGGCGGTGCCCACCCGCATCCTGGCCAGCGACGGCACTGTCCTCGCCCGCATCTTCAACCCCGACCAGAATCGCGAAGTGGTGCCGTTGAGTGAAATGGGCACCTTCATCGCCGATGCCACCATCGCCATCGAAGATATTCGTTTCTACGACCACCCCGGCATTGATTTGCGTGGCATCGCTCGCGCCGCGGTCAAGAACGTGATGGCCGGCAACTCGAAGGAAGGCGCCAGTACCATCACCCAGCAGCTCGCTCGTGGGTTGTATCTGACCCGGCGCAAGGAGCTGTCGCGCAAGCTGCAGGAAATCGTGCTCGCGCTGGAACTGGAGCGCCGCTACTCCAAGGATGAAATTCTGGAATCCTATCTCAATCAGGTTTTTTACGGTTCCAATCCGAATAGCCTGCAGTCGTGGGGCGCGCAGATGGCGGCGCGCAACTACTTCGGTAAAGATGCCAAGAAATTAACCCTGGCGGAAGCCGCGTTGTTGGCGGGACTGCCGAAGAACCCTGACGGTTATGACCCGTATGAACACCCGAAAGTGGCCAAACAGCGCCGCGATCAGGTGCTGTATAACATGATGCATTACGGCATGATCGGCAAGAAAGAATACGACGCCGCGGTCAAATCGCCGATCACGCTCATCCCGCCAAAACAGCGGCCAACCATTGCCGACGCCCATGCCCCCTATTTCGTCGAGTATCTGCGCACCGTGGAGATGAAGAAAATCTATGGGCCGCGCGACAGCTACGAGATGATATACCTGCACGGGGTGGATATTTATACCAGCCTTGACCCGCGCATGCAGAAGGTGGCGGAAGACGCCGTCACCACCAGCGTCGCGCGCAACAAAGGCCGAAAGATTGATGACGGCGCGCTCATCGCCCTCGATCCGCGGACTGGACTGATCAAAGCGATGGTCGGCGGCACAAGCTTTAAAAAAGACCAGTACAATATCGTGACGCAGGGCCGCCGCCAGCCCGGCTCCTCCTTCAAACCATTCGTCTACACCACGGCGCTGCTGCGCGGCTACACCCCGACGACGACCGTCTTTGACCGGCACACGAGTTACCCAAGCGGATCCGGAAAACCATGGGCGCCGCGCAACTCTGATGGGCGCTATATGGGCGCGATGCAGCTACAGCGGGCACTGTGGCTGTCGCGCAACGCCGCGGCGGTAAATATCGCCGCGGACATCGGCATTACGAATGTCATCACCACCGCGAATGCTATGGGTATTAAGTCCGAACTGGTGCCGGTGCTGCCCACCGCCATCGGCGCCACCGCCGTCACCCCGTTGGAAATTTGCAACGGGTATGGCGTGCTGGCCAATCACGGCGTGCATCACCCACCGGTGGGCATCATGAAGATCACGACGCCGGACGGGCACGACGTGCTATATGAATACCGCCCGCGCGGACGGCGGATACTTCCGGCGAAGATTGCCGACACCATGAAAGAGGTGATGCGCGGGGTCATCGAACGCGGCACGGCGACACGGGCGCGCTGCCCCTTCCCCGCGTCTGGAAAGACGGGCACCACAAACTCCTTCCGCGATGCCTGGTTTATCGGGTATACCGACGACCTGGTGGCCGCGGTATGGGTGGGCAACAGGCATAACCAGCCGATGAACCGCACATTCGGAGGCACGGTACCAGCGCCCATCTGGAAGGAATTCATGCTGGTGGCGCATCCGATTATGGCCGCCGAGCATAAGGAGCGCGCGGATGCGCTGGAGCGGCTGAACAACCTGCCGGAACTGGCAACTGTGCCATTGAACACCACACCGTCGCCCTATATCGTGAAGACGACCGGCGCGCGGGCAGAAAGCGCGGAACCGGCGCCAACGCCGGAACCCTCTGTCACCGGCGACCGCGTCAGTGTGACAATCTGTCAGGACAGCGGCGACCGCGCAACGCCCTGGT
>JAKIYB010000536.1 GCA_022708765.1 Armatimonadota bacterium
GTTCGGAGCACTGTGCCAGTAGTTCGCACTTCGGCCCCAGGCTGTCTATGGCGTCAATGACGAAATCCAGCGGCGGCACCAGCAGGTCATTCGCGCTGTCGGCGTGGAAGAAGGCCTCGCGGGGGTCCACTTCCGCTTCCGGATTGATATCAGCGACTCGCGCTGCCGCCACTGCCACCTTGGGCTGGCTTACGGAGCTGTGCAATGCGTAAAGCTGCCGGTTGAAGTTACTCGGTCCAACGCGGTCGAAATCCACCAATCGCAGATAACCGATACCGCTGCGCGCCAGCGCCTCTACCGCGTAGGAGCCCACGCCGCCCATGCCGAACACCGCCACCCGCGCCACCCGCAAGCGCCGCAGCCCGTCCGCCCCGATGAGGAGTTCCGTCCGTCCGAAATAAGGATGCATTGGGTGCAGGATACCGGAAGCGGGAACGGGATGCAAGATGCTGGCAGCAAGTGTAAAGAAAACGCCCCTTCTCCGTGGGGAGAAGGGGCGTTATGTCGCGGTTATATCAGAACCCAAACGGGAACGGGAGGGCGCGTGGTTGGCGGCGCGTTTCCTCCGGCTGCTCTTCGCCGCTCTGCATGGAGCGCAGGAATTCCTTTGGGGCATCGGCGATCTTTGCCTGTGCGGTTTTCGTATCCCACTTCGCCGTGTGCTCATCCCAACGCCGGAGTTCCAGGGTAAGGATGTCGCCCACGCCCTTCTTCGCAATGGCGCTCCCGAGGGCGTCTTTGCCGAAAAGCGCTTTGCCATCGGCTTTAACGATAACGTCGCCTTGCTGAATTCCAGCTTTTTCCGCCGGACTTTCCGGATACACTTTATTCACCACCGCGCCCTGCTTTACCGGCAGGTGCAGTTCCCGGCGCATCTCCTCGGTGATGTCAATAAAGCCGACGCCGAGGTAGGGGTACTGGACGCGGCCGGTTTTGCGAATCTGCTCCACAGCCTTTTTCGCACGGTTGCTGGGAATAGCGAAGCCGATGCTGTTCGCCTGAGGGCCGCCATTGCCGCCTCCTACGTAGACCGCGGTGTTGATGCCGATCACTTCGCCGCGCATGTTCACCAGCGGGCCGCCGCTATTGCCGGGGTTGATGGCGGCATCCGTCTGGATGAGGTCGCGCATGCGAGTAGCGGCACTGGTGTCCAGGTAGCGGCCGAGAGCACTGATCACGCCGACGGATACTGTGTGCTCGAAGCCGAACGGGTTGCCGATAGCCATCACCCATTCACCCGGCTTCAGTGCGTTGGAATCGCCAAAGCGCGCGGCGCGCAGGCTGCTGGCTTCGATTTTCAGCACCGCCAGGTCTAACTGCGCATCGCCGCCGATGAGCTTGGCAGCATATTCTTTCTTGCCGCTCTGGTGCATCACTGTCACGCTTGTGCGATCGGCATCGCCGGCCACGTGATAATTGGTGAGGATGTAACCGTCCGCGGAGACGATGATGCCGGTACCCATACCTTTGCGCACTTGCGTATCCACGCCGCCGAACCATGTCGGCACGGGCACTTCGTTCGTGGTGTTGATGAAGACCACGGACTCATCCAGCGCATCGGCCACCCGAACGAAGTCGGACTGTTCGCCGCCGCCCGGCAGGGAAATCACCGGTGCCGGGTCATCGCCGGTGTTGACGGGCTGAGTTATGCCTAACTGCGCCGGCAGATAGTTATGCTGCATCGCCCAGACGGCTAATATGGTACCGCCGAAGCCGGCGATGAGTCCGAAGAGCAGCGCCGTGAATACGACTGCGGCCATTGACGGCCCACGGCGCGGGGGGCGCGCTTGGTATTCCAATTGTTCGTCCATTGTGCGTTATGCCTCCAGAGATCGTAAGAGGTTGGCCATCTCAATCGCAGCGATGGCCGCGTCCCAACCTTTGTTGCCCGCCTTGGTACCGGCGCGCTCAACGGCCTGTTCGATGGTGTCGGTGGTGAGCACGCCGAAAATGCACGGTACACCTGTCTGGAGCGCGACCTGCGCCACGCCTTTCGATACTTCCGCCGCGACATAATCGAAGTGTGGCGTTGAGCCGCGGATTACCGCGCCCAGGCAAATGATGGCCTGGTAGTTGCCCGACTCCGCCATTTTTCGCGCCACCAGCGGCATCTCAAACGTGCCCGGCACATAGGCCAGGTCTACCTGGGTGTCGAGATCGCAGCCGTGGCGAGTGAGTGCGTCTTCCGCGCCCGACAGCAGGCGACCGGTGATCAGATCGTTGAAACGACTGACGACGATGCCGAACCGCAACCCCTCGGCTACGAGATGACCCGTGTATGTTGTTCTCATCACTGCTCCTTCGTAAACCTGCGCGAGGTGAACCGGCAGACACTATACCCCTAATTGCGCCGGCAAAACAAGCGCTCTCGCGCGCCCGCCGCTTTCCGCGCGATTATGCGCCCTCCCGACGGGGTACAGGAAAAAATGTCTCGCGCGGGCAGGAAATGCCGCGCGGATTCCGTATTATACCATTCGCCGCGCTGTTCGCGGCAACCGCCCGGGTGGTTGCATTGTGAGGAGATCTGCCGTTATGAAACCCTGTCATGGAAAGTGGCTCGCTGCCGGCATCGTGCTGCTGGTTGTCGCACTCGCGCTGGTACTGCCGTCCGCCCTTCAGAACCTGGCTGTGCGCGGCTATATCGGCGCGCTACTCGGCGCCGTGCAGCAGCAGGACCGCATTCGACTACAAAATGAGTTCTATCCGCTGGCCGAGTTGGATGAGAAATATTTCGAGGTGATGTTCGCGCATCGTTTGTATGGGTGGAAGGTCACTGAGGTAACGGGTCAACCCTGGCCTACGGATACCGGGGGGTTGGAATCCGTCAAAATTAACCTGTATATGGAGCTTCCCGAATCTATGGTGGAACCACAGGGGCCATACAAGGCGGTTCGAAACAAATATGGTCCGTGTGTAGAGGTGCCGGTCACCCTGCGCTTCCGGCATCTCAAAGACGGCTCCTGGTTCATCTACCCACCGCACTTCGATCAGGCTATTGACTGGCCGTGTCCATATATCGTACCGGAGAATGCTTCGAAAGCCGAAACGGCGGAATAGGGGCTCCCGTGCGCTACGCCTTTATTGGCTGTGAAGTGCTCTTTCGCGAAGCTTGTTTGGCTGCTGCTCGTTCTTCCGCTGTGCTTGACTTTGTCATGCTACCACAGGGACTACACAATACCCCCGCGGAG
>JAKIYB010000537.1 GCA_022708765.1 Armatimonadota bacterium
GACATAGAATGGAGACAACATCCCTGGCGACGATTCTGGCGACCATCTCGGCGCACGGGTGCCACGTGGAATCCGTGTGGCCGGATGGCTTCTATCTGCCCTGGTGGACGCTGGCCCGCGTGGAATGTGCACCGGCGTGCAATAATGACCCACTTGCGGGGGGAATCGGCGTCCAAAATTGACCCACCTCGGCAGATCCGTCACTCTCTCTGGAAAGCCTGGAGAGAGGAGAACCTGAAAGGAGATGCTGATCGTGGAGACCATCCGCAAGATTCGTTGCGCCTACCTGCGCGACGGGAAGTCGATCCGGCAGATTACCCGCGACTTCCACCTCTCCCGCAACACCGTGAAGAAGGTGCTGCGCGGGGAGGCGACTGAGTTCACCTATGCGCGCACGGCGCAGCCGTTGCCCAAGCTCGGGCCGTATGAAGACGCCCTGCTGGAGCGATTGCGCGCCGACGCGGACCAGCCCAAACGGTGCCGCCGGACGGCCCAGGTGTTGTTTGAGGAACTGCAGCGTGACGGGTTTCCGGGCGGGTATGACAGTGTGCGGCGCTATGTGCAGAAGTGGCGCCGCCGGACGGAAAGCCTGCCGGCGACCGTCTACATCCCGCAAGTCTTCGATCCGGGGGACGCCTATCAGTTCGACTGGAGCCATGAATGGGTCGAGTTGGGCGGGGCCGTCGTGAAGGTCAAGGTGGCCCACTTTCGCCTGTGCCACAGCCGGATGATGTTCTGCGTGGCGTATCTCCGCGAGAGCCTGGAGATGCTGCTCGACGCCCATGTGCGCGCCTTCGCCTTCTTCGGCGGCAGCTGCCAGCGTGGCATTTACGATAACCTGAAGACGGTGGTGACGAAGATCCTGCTGGGCAAGGATCGCACCTTCAACCGCCGGTTCCAGCAGTTAGCCTCCCACTACCTGGTCGAGCCCGTCGCCTGTACCCCGGCGGCCGGCTGGGAGAAGGGGCAGGTGGAGAACCAGGTGCAGTCCATGCGCCGGCGGCTCTTCACGCCGCGCCCGCAGTGCGCCGACCTCGCCGCGTTCAATGCCTGGCTACAGGATCGGTGCCGGATGCTGGCCGCCGGCCACCGCCACCCCGAGTGCCCTGACCGCACCGTGGCCGAGGTCTTTGCCGAGGAACAGTCCCGCTTACTGCACGTGCCGCTCCCGTTCACCGGCTACAAGGAGGTGCCCGCCCGCATCTCCACCACCGCGCTGGTGGCCTACGATGCCAACCGCTACAGCGTGCCGGTCACCGCCGTGGGGCGGCCGGCGCTGGTGCGCGCCGGCGCGGAGCGTATCCTCGTGGTGCAGGACGGCGTGGTGATCGCCGATCATCCGCGCCACTTCGGCCGCCATCAGGTCGTCTATGATCCCTGGCACTATCTCCCGGTGCTGGCCCACAAACCCGGTGCGCTCCGCAATGGCGCGCCGTTCCGTGATTGGGAGTTGCCCGCCTCCCTCACGGCGATCCGGGAGGCACTGGGACGGTATGCCGATGGGGATCGGCAGTTCGTCGGCATTCTCGGCGCCGTGCCCCTCTATGGCGTGGACGCCGTCGCGGCCGCCTGCGCGGAAGCTCTCACGCTGCGCGCACCGAGCCGTGACGTGGTGCTCACGCTCCTCAGCCGGCTGCACGATACGCCGACCCTCCCACCGGAGGAACTGCCGCCCCATCTCCCGGTGCTGCAGACGCCGCCGCAGGCCAATTGCCACCGCTACGATGTCCTGCTGACGGGAGGGTGCCATGTTGCGGGATAAGCTGCTGACCGCCTTGGACCAACTGCATTTGCCGGGCATGCGCAGTGCCCTGGACGAGGTGCTGGCCGCCGCGCTCAAACAGCGCCACACCCCGGAGCGCGTCCTCCTCACCTTGCTGGAGGCGGAACTGGCCGAGCGCACCGCGCGGAGCATCCGCTATCGCCTCGGGGTCGCCCGCTTCCCCGTCGACAAAGAGTTGGCCGGATTCGACTTCAGTGCCTCCCCCGTGAACGAGGCGCTGGTGCGGTCGCTCCACCAGGGGAGCTTCCTGCCCACGCACCGCAACGTGCTCTTGATCGGCGGCACCGGCACCGGCAAAACCCACCTCGCCATCGCGCTCGCGCGGCACCTGATTATCCAGGGCACCCGCGGCCGCTACTTCAACGTGGTCGATCTCGTCAATCAATTGGAGCAGGAGAAGCTGGGCGGGCACGGGGGCAAGCTGGCCGAGAGCCTGGCGCGCCTGGAACTCGTGGTGCTCGACGAACTGGGCTACCTGCCGTTTTCCAAAAACGGCGGCCAGCTCCTCTTCCACCTGATCGCTAAACTCTATGAGCGCACCTCGCTCATCATTACCACCAACCTGACCTTCGGCGAATGGCCGCAGGTCTTCGGGGATAGCAAGATGACCACCGCCCTGCTCGACCGCGTCACCCATCACTGCGATATCCTCGAAACGGGCAACGACAGTTGGAGGATCAAAACCAGAAACGCCATACCAAACTGACCGCCAGGGGTGGGTCAAAATTCGACGCCGATGGTGGGTCAATTTTCAATGCCGGTTGACAGTGGAAATCATGGCGCCCGCCGAGGACGGCGGCATCTTTGTCTCCCTGTGGAGTCTGGGCTATCAGGACGACCCCCGCGGCGTGCACACCCACAAAATCGTGCGCTGGTCGTCGGAGGACCCGTCTATGGACGTTGACTTGATTGACGACCGGGGACGCCGCTGGCACGTGGAGTCCCTCGTGCCCGGCCAAGACATTTTGGCCATGGCGCAATGCCAGGAGTGGCTGGCATACCAGGCCGTGCACGCGGAGCGTCTGGCGGTGATTGATGCCGCGGCCCGGCAGCTCCAGGTCGACAAAATGGAGACGTGGCCGGAGTAGGCGTCGAGTATGCGCGTGCAGTATTTCATCGAATATGCGCTCCGCTTCACGCCGGAGACGGGAGCATACTACTACGAGTCGGTTGGTGTGTGGGCGCATGGTGTCAGCCAGGGATTGTGTCTCACAGCGCGCTATCTTTCCGGAAATACCGACCGGCAGGACATCGCCGATTGGCGCATCAATACGCTGGTGGAAGACGGCGTGCGGAGCCTACCGGAGAGCTGGATGGCCGAGGAGCAAAAGCGCATCCCACCGCTGCGCGGCGACCGCTCTGCCGTCTATGCGACGGATGCCGTGTCGCCGGACGCGGCGGTG
>JAKIYB010000538.1 GCA_022708765.1 Armatimonadota bacterium
TCGCCCCACAGCAGCACATGATTCGCCGGCGCCCCGCGCAGGAACTGCCGCGTATTCCGCTCTAACACCCGCAATTGCCGGTCTATCCCCTTTAAATCATCCAGCCGAATGACATCCAGGTATCGGACGGGCCGAAAACTGGCGGCGCCACTACGCCGCTGCCAGATGAAGGCGAGGGCGCTGTCAAGTACGGCATCGTCCGCCGGCGCCTGGGCAGGCAGCAGGCCGTCCACCTTCTCCAGGACGGCATCCAGGCGGTCGAGCACTTCGTGGAGTTTTGCCACGGTGGTGTCGGTGAGCATGAGAAAATAGTTCGCTTTTCATCAGGGGAATCCCTGCCGATTGTCGAGCCCGGCAACAGGCGCTACAATAGCGTATCTATTGAAGGCGGGAGCCGGCATGGAAATCCTCACTACCGTCAACGACCTGCGCGAGGCTATTCGCGCGCGGCGATCCTATTTCAAGCGCATCGGCTTCGTGCCGACGATGGGTTACCTGCACGCCGGCCACGAAGCGTTGATGCGTAAAGCGAAGGAAGAATGCGACCTGGTGGTTGTCTCCATCTTCGTCAATCCCACGCAATTCGGCCCGGCGGAAGACCTGGAAAAGTACCCGCGCGACCTGAGACGCGATAGCGACCTCTGTGAACGCGCCGGCGTAGATGCCATCTTCCACCCCGAGGCGCGCGATATGTACCCCATCGGCAGCAGCACCTGGGTAGACGTAGAAGGTCTGACGGATATTGCCTGCGGTGCCTCCCGTCCTGGCCATTTCCGCGGCGTCTGCACCGTCTGCACCAAGCTCTTCAACATTGTACGCCCTGACCGCGCCTACTTCGGTGAAAAAGATTTTCAGCAACTCATGGTCATCAAGCGCATGGCGCGTGACCTTTTCATGCCGCTCGCTATCGTGGGCGTGCCCACTGTACGCGAGCCGGACGGCCTCGCCATGAGCTCGCGCAACAGCTACCTGTCCCTCAGGGAGCGCCAGGCTGCTCGCATTGTGCCAAAAACGCTGCAACTCGCGCGCGAACGCGTGGAAGGAGGCGAGCACAACAGCGCCACCATTATCACAGCCATCGAGGAGCTCGTAGCCGCTCAGCCGCTGGTGAAGCTGCAGTATGCCGTTATTGTAGACCCGGACACCATGACATCCATGCGCACCCTCACGCACGAAGCGCGCCTGCTCGTGGCTATCTACGTGGGCAACACGCGCCTGATTGACAACTGCGCGCTGGTGCCGAAAGCGGTGGCGCCACCGGCATGACCCTTGCCCCGCTAGTCTGGTTCAGGTAGAATACATTCGACATGTACCTAACGCTTTGCAAATCGAAGATCCATCGCGCGACGGTGACCGAAGCTGACCTGCATTATGTAGGCAGCATTACCATTGACGCCGAGTTGATGGCAGCCGCGAATATGCTGCCGTACGAGCGTGCTCAGGTGCTCAATCTCGACTCCGGCGCGCGCATCGAAACCTACGTCATCGTAGGCGAAGCCGGCAGCGGCATTATCTGCCTCAACGGTCCCGCCGCCCATCATTTCCATCCCGGCCAGATGGCCATCGTTATCGCTTACGCGCAGATGACCCCGGAAGAAGCCGAGAACTGGCGACCCACCGTCGTCTTCGTTGACGAAGCCAACAAAATCACCCGCATCTCCGACCAGGAACTCCCACTCAGCACGGAATAACGGCAAGTATTGCAGGGAATAGCCTGAGCCATCGCGAATTAACCTCTCGGACACCACCGGGAGGTTTTCTTATGGCTCAGGACATCGTCTTTGACATCGGCGGTATGCATTTCCGCAGTGGATTAGTAGATGAGAACGGCCGCGTGTCTTCACAGGTCGCGTTCGACTCGCCGGGCGATCCGGACGACATGGTGGAGCATATCCAGCGCGTGGTGGACAGCTTTTCCGTAAGTGCGCAGAATCCCGCGGTCGGCATTGCTATCGGCGGGCTGGTGACGAAGGACGGCCTGGTGACGGCCGGAGCCATCAATATGGTGGATTACCCGCTGCTCCAGCGTTTGGCTTTGAGGCAGCCCGCAGTGGTGCTGAACGATGCCCGTGCCGCCGCACTCGCTGAAGCGCGCTTCAATCCGCGCCTCTCAGGACGTTCCAGTTTCCTGCTCCTCACTGTCTCCGCCGGCATCGGTGGCGGCATCGTCATCGGTGGCGACCTGTATGAGGGGCATCACAATATCGCCGGTGAAGTCGGCCACCTCATCATTGACCGCGGGCAGGATTTCTACTGCCGTTTGGGCCACCGCGGCTGCCTGGATGCCCTTGCCAGCGGACGCGCGCTCAATCATCGCATGCGCAAGCTCTGGCGCGAAGGTCACTGGACGCATCTGGAGAACGTCGCAACCCTCAAAGACCTGCCAAAACTCCTCGCTGATGGCGACGGCATGGCCCTGCGCCTGGTGGCGGAAGCCGGCAACTGGATCGGTGAAGGCATGATGCAGACTATCCGCGTCTTTGATCCTTGCGAGGTTGTCTTCAAAGGGTATCTTATCACCGCGCTGTGGGAGTATCTCCACCCGCATATTTCCGCCGTCATTCAGGCCTACGGCTACGATGTGCCGCTCTCCCGTTCAACGTTAGGTGAGAATGTCGGGCTCATCGGCGCGGGATTGGCGGCGCAGAAATTGCGCGCGGAGCTTGTGTCCGCCTGAAAGGTGACTGATATGCCCGTCCTGAAACGCATTAACGAACAGACTCGTCCCGACTGGTGCCGGGTGACCAGCGCAGGCGTCTTCAAAATACCGGTAACTGGAACCTTCGATAACCACTACCACGATTGCCACGAATACTGGCTCATCTATAAAGGCCGCGCGCTGGTGCGCAGTGAAGGCGTTGAATACCAGGTCGAACCCGGCGATATCGTACTGACGCAGGCGGGCGAAGACCACGACGTGGTCGAAGTCTACGAGGATCTCGAAGGGTTCTGGTTCGAAGATGCTACACCAGACGGCGGCCGTATTGGCCACCTCCACCGCACCGATGCTGATGCCCGCAGCCACTCCGTCATCCCGAGATCTGGCGTATAAACATCGCCTCCCGGTATAATGGGCGCGTGGATATCACCACTCAAACGGCCTGGATTCTGCGGCGTGCCCGAGAACTTGGCTTCGCAAGCGCCGGCATCGTCGCCGTCGAGC
>JAKIYB010000539.1 GCA_022708765.1 Armatimonadota bacterium
CGGGCGGCTATGTTGATCCCGCCGGTCATTACGCCTGGCAGAATCCGTCCGCGCGCGCCGCCATCGGCGCCGACACATCGGCCAGCGGTTCCTGGCTTTTCGGCACCACGACGGGCAATCCATTCGTGACGGATGATGACTACCACCGGCTGGTCAGTGAGGCGACCGCATACCTGTATATCGCCGAGGCGGGCGACGAATACGAGCTTACCGACCAGGGTGGGCGTATGCTCTCCTTTCCGGCGCTCAATCCCAACCTGGAAACCGCGGGTTACAAGTGGAGCACCGATGATGACGAATTCCCGATGGAAGTCACCTTCCAGATGCGTCTGGTGCGCGATGTACTGAAGTGGGAGTATCGTATTAAGAATACGTCTTCTTACACGCGTCGCGTCGGTTTCCGAGTCCTGCAAAACATTATGTTCCCGCCGAACGAACCACTGCCCACGACCACCGGCGGCAGCGGCACGACACAACGAAATACCATTTCGGAATCGCCGTATTACTTCCCGCAGGGGCAATCTACCGTTGTCTCGGCCGAGTATCTTGGGAATGCCATTCCGTCCGAGTGGTTCGTACGGTATCCGGATGTACCGGACGTGGATATCGGCTATCGCTCCTACTGGAAAGGACGCCAGCCGCTTCGGGATACCGTCACGCGGCCGTCACGCCTTGTCATCGCCAACTGGGATGATCTGGATGATTATAGCTGGGATGAAATCCTCGAGGCGGCACTGCCCGAGAATGCCGGCGATGATCCCCCGCTGGACTTCGGCGAATATCTCGGCTTCAATTCGGGAGTTGGCCTGTATTATCCCATCCTCAGCCTGGCGCCGAACCAGACGCGCGTGATTGCCGGTGAGATCCAGTTCAACTGGGCGCAGGTCTCCACCATCGGGCACTACGCGCTGGCCGCCTATGGGCCGGAGTGGATCGGCTACCGCGAAGGCGACGATCTCACCACGCCGCTTGAAGTGGAAAACGGTTTTTACTCGCCTGGTTACGTTGATGTCAACGCCTGGGTGTGCAACTCCTCGCTCATTGACGATCCCAATGTCAGCGTAACGATTAATCCGGGGGAGGGATTGGCGCTTGCGCCGGGACAGAATTTGAGCTACAACAACTTCATCCTCCGCGGCATGCAGGACGAGTTGGTACGCAGAACCGCGCAGGATCAGTACAGTTGGCGGCTGGTACCGACGAAAACGGCATCCGGCCTGATTCCCGTGCGCATCACTGCCACCTTCTCACTGGGCGGAAGCATTTCGACGGTGGTTTACGTGAACGTGCCGGCGCTGCCCAAGCGCACCTTCGCGCCGGCGACCTATCTCATCGGCTTCCCCTTCGTGCTGGACACGGACCCCAACGATGGGGTGAATACCGCGAACGCCCGCGTGGCGCTCGGACTGGGTCCTAACGTCCAACTGGCTTGGTACGACCCGGGCATCAAGGATTATCGGTATGCCGCCAGCGACGACATCACATTAGAGCCTGGCCGCGGCTACTGGCTGCGCTTGCCGAATACCACCACGCTGTCGCTGGCCGGCACGCAGCAGGTGGATCAGCGCAATCGCTATCTGGTGTCGCTTGGCAAAGGATGGAATGCCATCAGTCCGCCATTCCAGTATGCGATCGAGTGGGGGAAGTGCCGGGTTATCTCCGGCGGTATCGAATACACCTATAATGAGGCGGTGCAACTCGGGTATCTTCAACCGGATATCTGGGCGTGGAATCCGATCAATAACGTGTATGACCCGCCCTCGAATCCCTATCCGTCGAACTCGGCCCAGACTGAGTTGAAGCCCTATCAGGGGTACTGGATTTATACCAGTCGCCCGCTAAGCCTGGCCTATATGCCGGAGACGACGCTGGCGGTGATGAACCCGAATCTGCCGGGCGCGCGCAGTCGCGCCGCAGGCACGCCTGACCGCTGGCAGGTCAATCTGGTCGTGCAGGCGGGCGAGGCAAAAGATACGGTGAATACCTTCGGCGTGTGCCCGGATGACGGGACATCGCGCGCGATACTCGAGCCGCCGATCAGTCCGTTGGGCCTCTCCGCATACTTCGTGCCGGCGGATACCTCCCGCGCGGCCGGCAATTGCGCCGTGCTGCTGCAGGCGCCCGGCGGTGAGCGTATGTGGACCTTTACCGTGCAGTGCACTCGTCCCAACACCGAGGTGGCGCTGCGCTGGCCTGATCTGACAAACCTGCCCTCCGGCTTGCCGGTGCTGCTGATTGACGAAGAAACCGGCGCCCGGGTTGCGTTGCGTACGGCAAGCGGGTATGGGTATAATAGCGGACAGGGAGGCACGCGCCGCTTTACCGTTCGCGCGGGCGGCGTGCTGGAGAGCCTCCGGTTTACCCAGGTGTCAATCGCGGCGGGACGCCGGACGGAAGGCGCCGCGGTGAGTTATGCGCTCACCCAACCGGCCGCCGTCACCGTCAAATGGCGGACGCCAACCGGACGCCTGGTCCGAACGCTATCCCCCGGGCGTTCGAGCGGCGACGCCACCACCATGATCTGGGACGGACGTGACAGCCTGGGACGCCGCCTGCCCAAGGGTCTCTACCTCTGCGAGTTGTTCGCGGAGACGACCGAAGGGCAGCGTGCCCGGGCGACGCTGGCGGTCCCGGTGAAATAACCCGATGCCGATATGATGCGGAAACGCGTTGCAGCAGTTCGTGCGCCCGCGCGGGCGCGAGTTACAAAGGAGCGGTTCACCATGAAGAAGTTCGTACGGGGACTTTACGGTCGCGTGATGGGCATTCTGCTCATCGCTCTCATGATGGTCCCGAGTACCCTGTCGCTGCCGACGATCGCTCAGGCGGCGGGCGGCGGGCGCCAGAACATCATTCTCCTGCCCCTGCATACCGCGGACGACGACGCCCCCTTCGACCTGGCGGGACGTATCAGCCGCGAGTTACAGGTCATGCTGTCCGGACAGACCGGCGTGGAGGTGAACGAACTCATCCGCAACTCCCCGCTGCTGACGCGCGCGAGCAAGACCATGGAAGATGCGAAGTTCGCTGAATTAATGGCGAGCTACGACAAGGCGATTGATCCCAAGCTCCGCATGGATGTGCGGGTCGCGGCTGCCGGCACCCTGGCGGAAGGCCTGGGAGTGGATGCCGTCGTCTTCGGGG
>JAKIYB010000053.1:0-5382 GCA_022708765.1 Armatimonadota bacterium
TCGCCACCACCGCCGGTTTTGAGATTCGCGTCACTTTCGCCGACACGCCGTTTGCCGACCGCCTCATCAACGGCCCCGGCCTTACCGGCATCGCCTATATCGCGGTTCACGGCATCCCCGCCGGCGCGGTGGGGCGCTGCCGCGCATTCCTCGCGCCCGTGCAGGCGGCGCGCAACGCCCGCAACGCGGCAATGGTGGAGCGGCTGAACGCCATCCTGCGCGCGCAGGGCGTGCCGGAGGTGGATTTCCAGCGCGATGTCTACGACGAGTCCATGGCGGCGGAAGGCGGCGCCATCACCGAGCGGCACATCATCGCCGCGCACTCGCGCAAGCTCATCGAGGCGCACGGCAAAGGCGCTGAACTGGTGCGCTTCCTGGAGGACGATCTGCGCCTCGCCATCCCCGGACGGGTGCGCGACTACCTTCTCGACGCGGCAAATCCGCATTACCTCTACGACCTCCTGGGCCTGCTGAAAGCCTACTACGCCGACGAGTTCTTCATTCACCCGACGATGACCGAGTGCATTGACGTACGCGAGGTGATCGCCTTCGCGGAGGAGATCGGCGCTATTTCCGCCTACGCGTACCTGGGCGACGTGACCGAATCGCCCACCGGCGACAAGAAAGCGGAGCATTTCGAGGACGCGTTCCTCGACGAGCTGATGGCCTGGCTGCGGCGCCTCGGCTTCCGCGCGGTCACCTACATGCCCCCGCGCAACACCCGCCCGCAGCTCGAGCGTATCGCCCGCCTGTGCGAGGAGCACGGCTTCATGCAGATTTCCGGGGTGGATATCAACTCCTCCCGGCAATCGTTCAACTGCCCGGAGATCCTCGACCCGCGTTTCGCCAACCTCATCACCGCCACCTGGGCGCTCATCGGCCACGAAAAGCTCTCCACCGCGCAGCCCGGCGCCGGCCTCTTCGGCGCGCAAGCCATCGCGGAGTACCCCGCCCTCGCCGACCGGCTGACGCATTACGCCGCCATTGGACGCCAACTCGACCCGCATAACCCGACGGCGATGAACGCCGCGGGCAACACATAACCCCCGTGGCGTTCGTGTTTCACTGCGCGCGCATGGTATACTGCCCGTGATGTCATCCCCACCCGCGCCCGTATATCCGCATCGCTGGCGCATCCTCGCCGCGGTGGTGACCGTGCTGCTCATGACGCCGCTGGACATGAGCGCGGTGAACGTCATCCTGCCCACGCTGCGCCAGCAGTTCAGCGCGTCGGTGGGGGCGGTGTCGTGGGTGTCGCTGGCCTACCTGCTGGTCATCGTCGGACTGCTGCTGCCCTTCGGGCGGCTGGGCGATTTATGGGGCTTTCGCCGGCTGTTTCTCCTCGGCGTGGCGCTCTTCACCGCGGCGTCGGCATTCTGCGGGCTATCGCACACCGTGCCGACGCTCTTCGGGGAGCAGGTGCTGCAACTGTTTGGCCTGCCGGCGCTCATCGGCGCGCGGGTGCTGCAGGGAGTGGGCGCGTGCATGATGATGGCGCTCAGCAGCGGTATCGTCACCGCCGTTTTTCCACCGGGGGAGCGCGGGCGCGCCATGGGCTTTCTCGGCATGGGCATCGCCACCGGCCTGGTGCTCGGGCCCACGCTGGGCGGGCTGCTCACCCACTGGTTCGGCTGGCCGTGGATTTTTTACATCAACGTGCCCATCGGGCTCTGGGTGCGCCGCATGCTGCCGCCGCTTAATCCGCACCGCCCCACGCCGGTGGACTGGCCGGGCGCGCTGCTCATCATCGCCACCCTCACCTCCCTCATGCTCGGCGTCACGCTGGTGGAAACCGAGGGCTGGCGGTCGCCGCTGGTGCTCACCCTCCTTGCGATCAGCCTTGTGGTCGGCGGCATCCTCGTCCGGCATGAACGGCGCAGCCCGCACCCGATGCTCGACTTCGCGCTCTTCCGCAATCCCGTCTTCGCCGGGGCGAACCTGGCGGCGATGATGAACTACCTGGGGCAGTTCACCGCCATCTTCATTACCCCGTTCGCGCTGCGCTACGGCATGGACCGCGACCCGCGGCAGATCGGCCTTACCATGGCGGCGCTGCCGGTGGCGGTGCTGGTGCTGGCGCCCATCAGCGGCGCGCTCTCCGACCGTTTTGGCACCCGCGCGCTGGCGGCGCTGGGCGAGGGCATCATCGCCGTCGGCCTGTTCGCGCTGGCGCTGGTCGTCGGCCGCGGCCAGCCCGTGCCGATCATCGCCGCGCTGGCGCTGGTGGGCATCGGCGCCGGCATGTTCCAGTCGCCCAACGCCAGCGCCATCATGGGCAGCCTGCCGCGCACCCACCTGGGCATCGGCGGCAGCGTGCTCGCCGTGGTGCGCAACCTGGGCATGGCCGTCGGCATCGCCATCAGCAGTGCCGCCCTCGCCATCGGCAGCCAGTGGTACCGGAGCGCCCACCCCGACGCCTCCGGCGCCCAGGCCATCCTCTACGCCGCGCAGGTCGGCTACTACATCGGCGCCGCCTTCGCGCTGCTGGGAGCGCTGACCAGTGTGGTGCGGGAGGATCAGGCCACCCAATCGTCATCGTCGTCGTCCTCGTAATCGACAGTCCCCTGGTGGGCGAGACTCCCAATGCCATTCAAATAAGGATTCTCGCCCGTCACGCGCGACCTCTCCCCCAACCCCCTCCCCTACGTGGGGAGGGGAGATTGATAAGGAAAAATGACGGCATGGGGCGGCTGGTTCGCCGCACGGAATAAGCTTATTTGAACGGCATTGGGCGAGCCTTCTCGAAGGCAAGTACCCAGGCATCCGCACATGGCAACTCGCCACTCGGCATGTTCACATCAAAACGATTACCATGGCGAACACCATTCAGTGGTCCGACACCTAGCATGCGGATTGAACCAGCGGCAGGCAGAAGGCTTTTCAGCGTCACCGTCGCCGGCGGGCGCTGCTGGCCGTCCTCCGCCAGCACGATGGCGTAGACCGTGTCGCCTTTGCTGGTATAGCGCACCGGGCCGTCCACGTAAGGGGCGATGGCGCGAGTGTCGTAGATGGCTTCGCTGTTTACCGCCATCCAGTCACCGATGGCGCGCAAGCGTTCCATTTGCTCCGGCGCCACGCTGCCGTCGGGCATCGGGCCGATGTTCAGCAGGAAGTTGCCGTCCTTCGCTACGGTATCCACCAGCATATGAATGAGCGTGCGCACGGATTTATACTCATCGTTGGGGCGATAGGCCCAGCCGTGGCCCATCGTCAGGCAGCTTTCCCACGGGTGGCCCATCGGGGCGTCGGGGATTTCCTGCTCGGGGGTGAGGATGTTTTCGAACTCGCCGCCCACCGTGCGGTCGGCGACGATGAGCCCCGGCTGATGACGGCGTCCCATGGCGGCGATGCGGTCCATACGGATATCCTGCCGCGGCGGCCGCACCTGCCCGCCGTCCAACCAGAGGATGTCAATCGGCCCGTAGCCGGTCATCAATTCCTCAATCTGGTCGTAAACGAACTGCTGGAACTGCGCCCACTTCTCCGGGTTCGCCAGCGTATCATAATTCGGGTTGCGGTCCGGCGCCGGCAGCGCGGGGTTCCAGTACGCCGGGTGATGCCAGTCGGACTTGGAAAAATAGCAACTGATCGCCAGCCCCTCGGCGCGGAAAGCGTCGAAGACATGCTGCGCGATATTCGCCCGCGGGTCGGCGTGGAAGGGGCAGTCCGGCGCGGTGATGCGGTAATCGGTGGTCTTCGTGTCGAACATGCAGAAACCGTCATGGTGCTTGGTGGTGAAGGCCGCATATTTCATCCCCGCGTATTTCGCTGCTTGCGCCCAGACGGACGGATCGAAATTGACCGGATTGAAGGTGCGGTTGAGCGCCCAGTAATCCCGGCGGAAGCGCGCCAGGTCTTTGCCGCGCTCGGCCCAGCAGGCGAGATCGTCGGGCCGCGCCCAGGTGTCTTCCTCCACCAGCGGCCAGCTTTCGATACAGCCCCACTGGCAATACGGGCCCCAGTGGATGATCATGCCGAAGCGCAGGTCCTGAAACCACCCCAGCCGCTGCCACAGCCAGTCCGGATAATCCACCACCAGTTGCTCCGCGGTGGAATGATTGATGATGTCTATGCGCTCTTCCGCCATGCCGCCCTCCGAAAAAGTGATTGCCCGCATTGTACCCGCCCGCTTCCGAACGGGCAAGGGTGAAATACCTGGTTTTTTCAAACTTCTCCACGGTTATGTTGACAGTGTCGAAACCATATCTTTATAATGACCCAAGAGATCAGGCGTCTCGCCGGGCGTCATGGCTCGGCTGATCCCCCTTAAGGTAGACATGACGCAACTCCAGTTCGAATTCAGCAGCAGCGCATGCATGGAACCCGCGCGAAGGGAGATAGCAGTGGTAAAGCTTCATGATGGCCAGGCCCGTATCAAGGTCGTCGGTGTCGGCGGCGGCGGCAGCAATGCCGTGGACCGCATGATTGACGCCGGTTTGAGCGGCGTGGAATTCATCGTCTGCAACACCGATATGCAGGCGCTGGCGCGCTCCTGCGCCGAGCGCAAGATTCAGATCGGTGAGGATGTGACCCGCGGCTTGGGCGCGGGCGGCAATCCCGAGATCGGTCGCCAGGCCGCTGAGGAAAGCCGCCAGGAGTTGAAAAACGTCCTTGACGGCGCCGACATGGTCTTCATCACCTGCGGCATGGGCGGCGGCACCGGCACCGGCGCCGGCCCGGTGATCTCCGAGATCGCCAAAGAGCTGGGCGCGCTCACCGTAGCCGTGGTCACCAAGCCCTTCCGCTTTGAAGGCCGCCGCATGGTCACCGCCAACGAGGGCATCAACCGCCTGCGCGGCAAGGTAGACGCGCTCATCTCCATCCCCAATGAGCGGCTGCAGGGCGTGGTGCCGAAAAACACCAGCATGCTGGAAGCCTTCCGCTACGCCGACGAAGTGCTGCGCCAGGGCGTACAGGGCATCTCCGACCTCATCACCGTCGCCGGCGACCTCAACCTGGACTTCGCCGACGTCTGCGCCGTGCTCTCCAATGCCGGCACCGCGCTTATGGGCATCGGGGAAGGCGCCGGCGAGCGCCGTGCCGCCGAAGCCGCGCAGGCCGCCATCTCCAGCCCGCTGCTGGAAACCTCGATGGAAGGCGCCACCCGCATCCTCTTCAACATCACCGGCGGCTGCAACCTCAGCCTCAATGAAGTGGATGAAGCGGCCAGCATCATCGCCAGCGCTTCCGGCGTGGAAGACGCCAATGTCTACTTCGGCATTGTCTTTGACGAGCGCCTGGAAGACCGCGTGCGCATCACCGTGGTCGCCACCGGCTTCACTGGTGCCGCGTCGGCGCCCTTGGAGCAGGAGGAGCACGGATTCCTTTCGCCGGGCCTGCCGGGTATGCCGGAAGAGGTCTCGTTCGGGAGTTCGTCCTCGA
>JAKIYB010000053.1:5392-10933 GCA_022708765.1 Armatimonadota bacterium
CGGCTCCGCCGTCCCCGCCCCGGTAGCCGCCGAAGGCGACCTGGAAATCCCCACCTTCCTGCGCCGCAAGTAAGGCGGAAGTAGCCGTAACCCATCGAAGGCCCGGCCATCGGCCGGGCCTTCGTGTATCAGCCCGACATCTCTCGCCCGCTTGCGCGACGAATTCACCGCCCCATCTCTCGCCCCCGCGCGAAAAATCTGGTAGACTGATACCAGCCTATGACCACGCCTGCATTGGATGCCATGAGCGAGTTCGCGAAACACGAGCGCAAGAGTCCGATGGACTTCGTCATCGTCACCGGCCTGTCCGGCGCCGGGAAGACGCTGCCGTGCACGGCCTGGAGGACATGGGCTTCTTCTGCGTGGACAATATGCCCCCCGCGCTGCTGCCGCAGTTCGCCGAACTCTGCGCGCATTCCCAGGGGCGTATCTCGCGCATCGCCGTGGTAATGGACATCCGCGCCGGGCATTTCTTCCAGAACCTGCCGGAGATGGTGCAGACGCTGCGCGGATTGGGCTTCAATCCGAAACTCATCTTCCTGGAAGCGGAAGAGGCGACGCTGGTGCGGCGCTTCAAGGAGACCCGCCGCCGTCACCCGCTGGCTACCCGCCACCGCACGCTGCTCGACAGCATCCGCCTGGAGCGCAAACAGCTCCAGGAGCTGCGCGCGGGCGCTGACAAGGTGATTGACACCACCGAAATGGGCCCCAAAACGCTCAAAGAAGAGTTCGCCATGCTCTTTACCGGGCGTGAACACCCGGCGCGCATGCTGGTGAACGTCCTCTCCTTCGGCTTCAAGCACGGCGTGCCCTCCGACGCCGACGTGATGTTCGATGTGCGCTTCCTGCGCAATCCGCACTACGTGCCTGAGCTGCAGCCGTTTACCGGCGCCGACGCCGCCGTGGAAGAGTATGTGCTTGCCGATCCCGACGCCCAGCCATACCTGGATAAATTGAAGGATTTGCTCGCCTTCTCGCTGCCGCGCTACAGCGACGAAGGCAAATCATACCTGACGGTGGCCATTGGCTGCACCGGCGGTCGTCACCGCTCGGTAGTCTTCGCTCGCCTGCTCGGTGATTTCCTGCGTGAGCAGGGATACGAAGTCGTGCTGGAACACCGTGACTGGAAACGGTAGCGTATGCTGCGTCTGCTGCAACCCGGTATCCGTCTCAAGCGCTGGCTCCTGATCATGCTGGTCGGGATGCTGGCCTTCGCCGTCGGCTTCGTCCTCATCACCCATCATGACGGGCCGTTCCACTACGCGCTGTGGATTGCCACCATCCCGCTTACGGGCGGCGAGATGCCACTTGCCCTACCCGCCGCCACCGGCGCGGGCTTCCTCGTCATCAGCCTGTTTCTCGTCTGGTTCAGCCTGCGCAAGGTGGTGCGCGTTTTCGCTCAGGCGGCGGCGGGCAATCCCAACGGCGCCACGAAAGACCTGGTGCAGGTGCTGGTGGACCGCCGGCCCTCGGCGTCGCTGCTGCGCGTGGTGGGCATGGGCGGCGGCACCGGCCTCTCCACGCTGCTGCGCGGTTTAAAAGAATATCCGGTGGAACTCACCGCGGTGGTCACCGTCTCCGACGACGGCGGCTCCTCGGGCCGGCTGCGCGCCGGCCTCGACATGCCGCCGCCGGGTGACATCCGCCACTGCCTCACCGCGCTGGCCGAAGCCGAACCGCTGATGGAGCGCCTCTTCCATCACCGCTTCTCGGTGGATGGCACGGAGTTGAACGGGCACTCACTGGGCAACCTCATCATCGCCGGCCTGCAGGAAATCACCGGCGATTTTCAGCAGGCCATCAGCGAGGCCAGCCGCGTCCTCGCCGTGCGCGGGCGCGTGCTGCCCTCTACGAACCGACCGCTGGTGCTGAAAGCGATGATGGCGGACGGGCGCGAGGTGGTCGGCGAGACGGCCATCACCGGCTGCGGGTGCGTCATCCGCGAAGTGACGCTCGCCCCGCCGGACGCCACGCCGCTGCCGGAAACGCTGGAAGCGCTGGAGGAAGCGGACGTCATCATCGTCGGCCCAGGCAGCGTCTACACCAGCCTGCTGCCGAACCTGCTCATCCCCGGCGTGGTCGAGGCGCTCATCGCCTCTCCCGCCATCAAGATCTTCGTCTGCAACGTGATGACCCAGCCCGGCGAAACCGACGGCTTCACCGCCGCCCGCCACCTGGAAGTCGTGCTGGACCACCTGCCCTGCGAGAATCCCTTCCACTACGCCGTGGTGAACCTGCAGCGTCCGCCGCTGGACGTGATGGCCGACTACGAGCAGATGGGCCAGCGCTTCGTTGAACCCGACCTCGCCCGCATCCGCGCTCTCGGCGTCACCCCACTCACCGCCGCCCTCCTCGCCGACATTCACCTCGCCCGCCATGACCCTGACAAACTCGCCCGCTGCATATTGGAACATGTGGCGAGAGAGGCGCGCTGGCCGAAATTGCTGAAGCGACGGAAGTGAACGCATCGGCATCCGTTCGTCGGTGGTGCGCCACGCGGCAACGCGGAGTGGCGCTCATTTCACCCCGTTATCATGGTATAATACGCTCACGGGAGCGCAACATGGACGGCATCAGCATCGGGGATTGGTTCTTCACCCCCGCGGATCTCCTCATTGCATTTGTGACCGTGGTTATCACCACAGCAATACTGCTGATCGTTGACGCGCGCGTCCGCGCATCCATGGCCAACCTTCTTTTTCGCGATTCATTCCCAATGCGCATCGGGGCAGCCGCCTTCTTGCTGGCCGCGAATATACCACTCATGCTGTTGCGCAATCACTTCCAGTATCTGGCAAACAGACATATCGAGCCACTCGGTTATCTGCTAACGCTCATCTTTATCACGCTATCAATCGGCGTCATCGTGAAAAGCATTCGCGAACGCGCGCGTATCGCCCGTGCCCCAGCCGTCCTCATCATCCCTATGCTGCTGTGCGCAACGATGATGTTCTGGGCGTATCAGTTTCTGATAATCGAAGGCCATTGCCCGGCCTGTGAGATGGAACCATGAGAGAGGACTCCATGATGAATCCACCCATCATCCTTTACGAACTAGGATGCGATGTCATGGCCTTCAGAACCATCGAAGATGCCACGGGGTATATCGAACCGCAGGACTACAATGAATATCTCGCGTATGACAGCACCGGCAACCTGTTGCACTTGCGACTGAAAGGTGAGTATGTCTTCCTCGAAGCCGCCGAAACGGACAACGCGCACCGCCAGGAGCTCGAACGCGTGCTGGTCTGGTTCCTCACAGTCATCAGCCAGCGCAAGAAATATTCAGGCATCACCGCTGATTGGGTCATCCATGCCTCACTCGAAGAACTCATCGAGAAAACGATTGGACTGACTGGCGGATAGATGAATCAGCCGAAGCGTACCGCCAGTCCTCTACTCACAAATCTAAAAATTCCCTTACTCCCGCTTCACGAACACCTGCAGCCCGTTCCGTCCTTCCAGCGCCAGCAGCGCGGCGAATTTGCGGTATTCCTCCAGCGTTTCCGGCGGGAAGGTGCCGCGGATGGTGGCGTATTCGCAGGTGTAGGTGAGGGTCTGGCCGGCGCGCGTGAGGGTGTCCCCGTAGGCGCCGACGGGGCCGGCGTAGGTGGCCACATCCGGCAGGTGGGTGATGGTGATGCCGTCGGGGAAGGTGACGCGCGCCTGCATGCGGAAGCTGGATGCCATCCCCTGCGTGAAAGGCAGCAGCCGCGCCGTCACCGAGCGATAGCGATTCGTTTGATACATGAAGAGCGGCAGGCTGGTGGACAGGCCGTCGCCCGCCGGCTGCAGGAATTTCGGCGCGAAAAAGTCGGCGGTGATGGCTAGCGGCTGCTCCGGCTCGCGAAGGTGCTCTACTTTCAGCGCGGTGATTGTTGCCTCGCCGCCCAGTCGCGCCGCCAGCACCGGCTCCAGCGCCTCGCGGTAGCGATCGTCTTCCACCTGTGCCAGCGCGCTGCGCTGCAGCATGGCGGTGAGGCCGGTGAAGCGCAACACGGCCTGTCCGCCCGCGCTGCCGTCCGCTTTCACGGTCGTCGTCACCGTCACCTCGGTGCGGTTAGCCGCCGCCGAGGAGACGGGCAGCGTCACCAGTTCGCCATTCCCGCGGATAATCAGCGCCTCCGCGCCTTCCACGCCCGACGGCAGCAGGTCGGCAGGACACTCCGCCGGGGTGGCATCCACAAAATGGTCACCGTCCGGAGTGCGCACGGCGAGGATGACGTGGTTGAATTCCGCCGGACTGTAGCAGGCGCGGTCCAGCGCGCCGCGGTCGTTGGTGCGCACCAGCACGTAATCGCTGCTCACTCCCACCACTTTCAACAGTCCGCGCAGCAGCGTCGCCTTGTCCTTGCAGTCGCCGTACTGGCGCTCTGCCACTTCCTTCGGGGTATGCGGCAGGTCGCTGAGCGTGCCAAATTCGATGCCGATATACGGCAACTCGCGCACTACTTTGTGTAGCGCGGCCAGCTTCGCCTCCGGCGTTTTGCAGCCCTTCGTCTTCGCCTTCGCCAGCCGCGATAACTCCGGCGTGAGCGCGTCACGGCCCTCGGTGAGTTTCGCGTACCACTGCGCCACCGGTGCCCAGCTCGTCATCGAGCAGACGCGAGCGGAAGCCATCAGGTCGGCGGCGGGAGGCGTCTGTGCCTCCGTCACTTTAAAAGCGGGCACATCGGTCATCCGCCAGCGCGTGATGCGCTGACCACCCTCATCGGTCGTCTCTAACGCGGGATCAGGTATGCCGGCAAACCGCACTGTGAGCGGCATCGCCGCCGGCGCGCGCAGCGTATAGCGCAGTTCGCGCACCGGATAGCTCATCTGCAGCGGCAGCCGCGCGCTGAACTCGCCGGGGATGCGCGGCGTGGGGCGTTTGAAAAGCGTTTCCACCTCCAGCGTGGCGCCCACCATCGCGCCCGGCAGCGGGAAGCGGCGCAAAGTGAGGGCATCGTACCAGGCCATGCCGGGATAGACGGCGCTCTCCACCACCTGCGTGGGATTTAGAGGATACGCCTGCCCCTGCACCAGCGTGCGCGCCTTGCGTACCTCCACCGTCTCGCAGGACTTATCATAGGGGATAGACCACTGCGCCAGCGAGAGCCCCTGCGGGGTGAGGAGTGTCACCAGCTTGCGGTCACGCACCACCGTGCCGCCGTTCGCGTCTATGGTGATCTCCATCTCGCGCAGCAGACACACGGCGTGCGCGCCGGGGTAGTCCTTCGCGGAGGGCGCGGTATCCAACAGCGCCTTCAGCGCCGGGTCATCAATCGGCGCGGCGACAACGAGGGGAGCAAACAGCAGGGAAAGCGCGAACAACCATGACCAGCGGAGGGCGGTACCCATACGTGCGAAACCTTCTCTGACGAAAAGAGTGGGCGCGAGACGCCAGCCTTCTTGTTCCCACGAAAGGGGACACTCAAGCGTCGAGAAAGCGATTGGGTGCGGGGGATGGTTGCGGGTGACCTTGTTGCCGGCTCACGCAACCTTCCTGCCCCGCCCGCCCTCCAGGGATGGGAGGGGGTACTGGGAGCGCATTCCGATACA
>JAKIYB010000053.1:10943-14077 GCA_022708765.1 Armatimonadota bacterium
GAGCGCCGGTAACGCGGGCTCACTCCGCCGCTCCCTCCTTTCCTGGAGGGGAGTAGAGATCACGCGCCAGGCGACATAGATAACCGTGATGCAACAACGGTTGTAGATGCACCCACCGCCCGTCACTCCGGCGCGCGCATCGCTTCGATAAGCTGGGTGGTGGAAAGGTCGGGCACCAGCCGACAGAAGACGACGGCGATGTTATACTGCGCCACCACGTCGCGTTCGGGCAGATTGTTGGCGTCGTAGTCGCCGCCCTTCACGTAGACATGCGGGCGCAGGGTGGCGAGGAGCGCGCTCGCGGTGGACTCATCAAAGATGGTGACGGCGTCCACGCAGGCGAGAGCGGCGATGACGCGGGCGCGGTTGCCTTCGGCGTTCAGTGGGCGTCCCGGCCCTTTCAGCGCCTGCACCGAGGCATCACTGTTGACGCCGACGATGAGCACATTGCCGTATGCGCGCGCGGCTTCCAACGTCTCGATGTGCCCGGCGTGCAGCAGGTCGAAGCAGCCATTGGTGAGGACTATCGTCTGGCCTTGCGCGCGCCAGATATCTACCTGGTGGCACAGCGTGTCGCGCGTAAAAACTTTCCCGGCGGTGGTCGTGAATGCGGTCATCGGTCGTTCCTGTGATGAAAGCGGCGTTCGCTGCGCTATTGTACCATATTCCAGCCGGGATGGCACTAGCGCGCCAACACTCGCACCGCATCGAAGCGCGCCGTCCCCTCCGTCACGAACAGGCCAAGCCCGCCGGCACGGTGGTCGTATATGCGGCAGGAGAGCGCCGCGTCGCCGGCATACACCACCAGATTGCTGCCGCTGACGATGACGCGCAGCGTCACCGACTCGCCGGGAGCGATTCTTAGCGGGCGCTCGACCATGAACGGCTGATCGCCGGGGCGCGGCCAGCGGTCTATCACCATGCGGCCGTTGGCCGGATCCAGCCGCACCTGGTAATAGCCGTCGAAGGCATCGTCGGCGCGCAGCAGCAAGCCGGCGGCATACGTGCCCGGTTCCATCGTGACCGTCGCCTCGATGAGACATTCCTCCGGCATGGCACCGAGCGCGAGCAGGCTGTGGCGGGCGACGGCATCCGCGGCAAGGCCATCCCACGCGCCGAGTATCGGTTTCGGTGTGAGTGACTGCTCGATGGTGAAGGCACCGAGCACTGTCTCCGGCGGGCGTATGGTCAACGTGCCGTCGGACTGCTGGATGAGTTCGTGTACCACAAGCTCGCCGCCCCATTCCCAACCGCCATCGTCATTCTCGCCGCCGCGGGTGGGCAGCCAGCCGAAGACAAAGCGCCGCTGGCCGTCACCGGCGGTCTTCGCGGCGTAGTACGCGCGGCCGTCAAAAGTGTCGTTGGCGGGCGCCAGCCAGAGACCGGACAGCGACCGGCTCATGCGATAATGGGTCACGCAGCGCTCGGAGAACGTCGAGTAGACGAGATACCACCAGTCGCCGATGCGGAAGAGGTCGGGGCACTCGTGTGTGTAATATTCATCTGGCCTCCAGAAAGGTTCGCGCACCTCCCAGATTTTCAAATCCGGACTGGCGGCCAGCGCCGTGCAGCCTCGGTTGCGACTTGGACCATTCGTCTTTCGCGCAGCCAGCAGCATCCAGTATTCGCCAGCTTCGTCGTTCCAGAAAACGAAGGGGTCGCGCCAGTCGTGCGGTTCGTATCCCGCCGGCGGTTCGAACCAGAAGCCATCATCCTTCGTCCAGGTTTTCAGGTCGAAACTGACGGCGTGCATCACCCCCTCCATCGGAAAACCCGCTGCCTTCCGGTGGTGGTTGTGCCCGGTGTAGAAGATATGAAATTGCCCCTCCGCCGCGATGACGCTGCCGGTGAAGACATACAGATCGCGGCTCTCTACCGCCCCCC
Source organism: Armatimonadota bacterium (assembly GCA_022708765.1). Classification (GTDB taxonomy): domain Bacteria; phylum Armatimonadota; class Hebobacteria; order CAIYQO01; family CAIYQO01; genus JAKIYB01. The sequence continues at coordinate 12,828 of JAKIYB010000053.1, forward strand.
GCGCCAGCGCCTCGCCCCACTCTTCGAAAGTGACGAAATCCTCCGTGACGATCTGAAACCACGGCGTTCCCTCTCCATGCCCCTCACGGTCGCGGTAATCCTTCAGATAGAAGAGGTGGTAGCGCCCGTCATGATAGAAGGGAATGAAATCGGCGGCGACGCCGTCGGTTGGACGATAGAAGATGGGCATGGCGTCCTCCTTGCCCGCTTCATTCGCCGCTTGTTTCACGCTCCCTCCTTGCCGAATCACCCCCTCTCCTATTACCATACGTTATCTGCCGTCCGAAAGGAGCCCGGCGATGCGCCTTCTGTTATGGTTCAGCCTCCTGCTCTTCCTTGGCGCGCTGGCCACGCCTGAGGTGGAGATTATCTCCATCCGGCCGAATAAGATCGTCTACCCGGATGGGGAAGCGGGAACGGCTGCCGTGCTGTTGACGAGCGCGCTGCCGACTGAGCAGGCGGTGACGCTACGCCCCATCCTACTGTGGGATGTGGACGCCTCGCGCGCGCTGCCTCCGGTGAAGGTGACGGTGCCGGCGAACGGCGCCGCGTCCGGCGAAGTGGCATGGCCAGCGCCGACGGGACGGTACGGGCACGAGTTGCGCGTGGAAGCGCTGGTCGGCGGAAAGGTGGTGGATACCGGACGACAGTTCTTCGGTGTGCACCGCGACTGGCTGGACCTGGTCATCGTCGCCAACGAATACCCGAATATCCAGTGGGACGAGTGGCCCTTCTTCAGCTACACCAATCTGCACCACTGGTTCGCCTGGGCGCCGGCCGACTATGCCGGCAACGTCCCGACCACCGACACCTGGTACGCCGGCCAGGTGCGCTGGACGCAGTCGAAGCAGGGCATCATTGACAGCGTGAAGAAGTGCCAGGCGGCCGGGGTGCACTGCACCTTCTACAACAACTCCTTCTCCAACGGCGCGGTGGGGCTGGAGTGGGCGCGGCGCCACCCGGAATGGGTGGTGCGCGAGCGCAACGGCCTGCCGCAGATGAACGGCGCGCCCTTTGCCGCGGCGAAACCGCCTACCGATGCCGAAACCGGCGGCATGGGCTTCGTGCAGATTGATTTCTCTGATCGGAAAAGCATCGAGTGGGGCGCGCAAAACGTGCTTGACTCTATCGCCATGTTCGGTTGGGACGGCATGTTCTGGGACTACGGCGGTTGCCCGGTTTTCCCCGGCTTCAGTTGGGATGGCCAGCCGACTCCGCACGGACAGGATCCTGACGCCCTTTCCGCGCGC
>JAKIYB010000540.1 GCA_022708765.1 Armatimonadota bacterium
TTATAAACTGGCCTACGACCCCGCGGAATACGGCGCGACGAAGACGCCGCTCGGACACGACTACAAGGTGGGCGAGCAGAAACTCCCTGATGGTCGCGTGAATATCATCCCGCAGGGGCAGATCGGCAAGAATGCCTGGACGAGCTGGTACCGCCTCATCCCGACGAAAGTGCTTGATGGCTGGAGCCGCCTCATCTCCAGCAGCGTCAAAGAGGAGGTGCGCTTCGGCGGGTATCAGGCGCATCTCATCTTCAAACAGGACACCGCCTTTGAGCCCGGCAAGGGGATGCAGGTAATGTATGCCGGCGGCGAGTGGGATATATATGTGAACGGCGTGCCCGTCGAATTCAATGCCGCCGGAGAGGCGAGCGGTGCTTTCAAGCGCGGCGTGGTGGCTGTGCAGATGAGCCCCGGTGGCTCGGTCGCCCTCGCTGGCGAAGAAGGCAGCCTGCGCTTCATCCGCACGAAGCGCGCCCTCACCATCATGTATCCTCCCAATAATGACGCGATGGCGGTAGGCGACATCGCGGATATGATGATCTGGTGGGCGGGATGTTCGGGTACGCTCACGAAAGAGCAGGTGCTGGGGATGATGCGCGACTTCGGCATGCTGACGCCCGGCACGACGGGTTACGCGCCGAAGGTGAGCCGGGGCGAATCACTCGATACCTATTACTTCTGGCTGGCTGCCGCAAAGGACGGCGCGCTGGAAGCCCGCCTGCCGCAAGCCGACCTGCTGAACTTCATCCCGCTGCGGGTGTGTGACATGCAAAGCAACTGGTCCGCGTTTCTGCTCGATAAGAAACGGCCAGCCGGCAAGAACTTCCGCGCCATCCCGGTGCAGGATGGCGTCGCGTATGGCCAGGTGGACGTGACGGAGGGTGACGTGGACCTGTTCGTCGGCCACCCGGTGGTCTGCGACCAGCCGGATGCGAAACTGCTCGTCTCCTGGATGTCGCCAGGCAAGTGGTTCGTGGAAGTCCACAATCCCACCGATAAACCGATGACCGTCAAGCTGAATACCAACAAAGGCTGGACCCTGTTCAGCCATAGGGCCACCCTCACCCTCGCCCCGGGCACCAGTAAGGTGTGGGAGGTGAAGGGGAAATAAGCGATGGATCGCCCCCCTCCCCCGAAGGGACAAGGGGAGTGAGAAAAAACTCGATTACGTGCGGTTTGTAAACGCTCACCCCCTCCCCGTGTAGGGGAGGGGGCAAGGGGGAGAGGTGAACCCCCGTATCGCTGTTGAAGGAGCCCACTATGCGCACCATCCTTTTCATTCTGTTGTTGCTCACCCTCCCAGCCTTCGCCATTGATGGCCTGGTCGGATTCTGGCCGATGGACGAAGGCACGGGTGCCATCGTGGACGAGTGCTCTGGCGCAAGTATGGGCGGCGAGGGGCGCGTGCTCGGAACGGTGGCGTGGGAGGACACCGCGCGCGGTCACGCCCTTGCTTTCGACGGTAAAACCACGGTGGTGAAGATCCCCAGCAGTCCGGATTGGGATTTGGGCGAAGGGTTGCTTACCATCAGCCTGTGGGTGAAGCAAAATCCCGGTGCCGGTGGCATGCTCCTCGACCACTACTTCAGCGGTACGCCCGGGGTGTGGGGCATCGTGAATGAAGGTGGACCGACTTTTGCGCTCTATGATGACACGAAAAAACCACACAAATTGAAGTTTCCTGGCTTCCGTGCAGGCCAATGGCACCACCTCACCGTGGTCTGGAAGCGCGCGAAGGACGGCTGGTTGAAGAGTTATCTCGACGGGAAACCGGTCAGCGAGCTCCCCGTAGTTCCCTGTGCGGCCAAGTATCCATTCGACCTCTTCGTCGGCAGTCGCCAGGGCGTGGACCAGTTCTTCGCCGGCAACCTGCGCGATCTTGCCATTTTCAACCGCGTCCTCACCGATGATGAAGTCGGCACGCTCTATCTTGACGGCATGAGCTTGGACAAACCCGTCGTCATCTCGTCGCTGAAGACGGATAAGCTGCTCTATGGGCCGAAAGACACGGGCACGGCCACCGTGCGCGTGAAAAACCTGACAGACAAGCCGCAAACCGTGCAACTGACGCTGAGCATCACCTCCGAGTTGAACCGCGCGCGCGAAATCGTCAGGCAGGCGCTGGAACTGCCCGCGAAAGCCACAAAAACCGTGGAAGTACCGTTGGCCTTCGTTGGTGAGGACTACGGCTGCGCGCTGGAAGCGCGCATCACGCAGCAGAATATGCCGCTGGTCACGAAGCGCGAATATTTCTCCGTCTCCGACAACGTCTTCAAAGTCGGCATCGGCTCCGACTGGGGGGGCGGACTGCATACCGCCAACGGGCAATACGTCGTCATCCCCGAGCGGGCGCGGAAGATGTATTCCAACTATTTTGAGCTCTTCTTCTGGTCGCCCTGCGACTGGGCGCTGCACGTGGCTCCGCAAAAACTGTGGTGGAGCGGGCAGTCCAGCTATCCGGAGAATGAGGATAATCTGACCGACCTCATCAACAAGAGTCACGCCGAAGGCATCAAGGTGTTGATGTATGCGTCCAGCAATCCCGCCGGTCCTTTCGGCTGGGAAGCCGGACGCAAGCATCCCGAATGGTTCGGCGGCGGCGGTTTCGGCCGCCGGGGACGGTATAATGTCGAGGCGCTCGAACACTGGAGCGATCAGGAGTGGCGCAAAGGCGTGAAGGGCAATCCCGGCTGGTACACCGTCGGCGTGGACTTGCGTTACGAGGACGCCCTCCACTACGGCATTGACCGCATTATTGACGGCGCGAAGAAATATCACTGGGACGGCGTGCGTTTTGACGGTCACTATACCATCACCGGCAATGACGCTCTCTCCACGCGCAATATGCGCCGGTTGAAGGAACGTGCCGGCCAGGCGCTGCCCGGTTTCCTCTTCGGTTATAATTATGGCCGCGCGCCGGAGTGGCTGGGCGGCGTCAGTCATGAGATGCGTGAGGCGATGGCCGGCGGCGGCCTGTACCTGCAGGAAGGTATCCGCAATTGGCGCTATACGAATGACCAGTACCAGAGTTGGAAGCACTACGCGACGAACGAGCTGCGCATCGCCAAGCTCATCCACGGCATGGGCGGCTATTACCACTGCATGTGGTCGGGCAGTCTCACTCCGGC
>JAKIYB010000541.1 GCA_022708765.1 Armatimonadota bacterium
GCTGCCACTGTGCCAGGCGATGGGCTGATTGGCCTGATACGATGGATTTTTAATGGCCGGCATCACGCGGTTCGACAGGTGGCTCTGCCGCCAACTGTAGCGGCCCAGAAAGCTCTGAACCAGCGGCGTGCCCTTCGCGAAGAAGGAGGTAATGCTGCCGGATTCAGACTGCATGGCGTTCAGCGCGTCCGAGGTGATGAGGTACAGGTAATCCTCTTTACCGCTGTCCAGGTCACCGTGCATCACCGCCCCCAGCCGCGGGAAGAGATCCAGCGTCCAGTCTGGCGTCTTCGCCGGCAGCGCCGGATCGGCGCAGACCTGATCCCAGCCGCCCATGCGCCAGCCGCCGATCTCCTTCGCCATGCCGGAACGCTTCCATACCCACTGCAGCGCGGCGGCGTAGTCGGGGTCGGCGACGGCGCTGCCGCGCGCCATCAGGCCGGTGATGACCGTTCCGAAGGCGATGGCGTCGCCGCACGGCGGCAGGCGGCTTTCCCCGGCTTTCATCGCGTTGCCGGGCTTGCCGCCCGTGCGAGGGTCCGGCGGACTGTATTGCTTTGCCATGCACAGCACGAATTGCTTCATGCGCGGGTCGGTCAGGTAACGGCCCAGGCCCGCGCGCTCCGCCGCCAGCGCGTAGGTCAGCATCGGACTCATGCTCACCACCGTGTAGCCGGAGGCGGATTCCGGCCACTCGCCCGCCGGCCCCATCTCCCCCAGCCACTTTTCCATCATCCGGTTGGCGTCGGCAGCCCACTTTTTCGCCTGGGGATGATCGGGGATCGCGCACGCCGCCAGGCCTTTACTGAGGATGCGCCCGACACTCATGTCCTGGTTGCCGGAGCAGTATCCCCGCTCGATGGACCAGGTAGTGGGATCATCTAGCAGATAACCCAGGTAGGCCATTTGCGCGCGGAGAAGGGCGGCGTCTTCCGCGGAGAGCTGCCCGCTGCCCGCCACCGCGTCGTAGATGCTGGTCACCATCATCGGCATCGCCCAGTGGTATTCGCCCATCTCCCCCAGCCAGAAGCGCCCGTTCTCCACCAGGTTCATGCGCGTGGCCATCTCGGGCGCGCCGCACATCAGCCAGGCGGCCACCGCCGACTCGCTGATCCACGGCGCCAGCGGGTTCGGCCCGGGGTTCGTGCCTACCCGCGTCTTCACGAAAGCCTCAACCGCCTCCATGTCGGCGCGCTTCCATACCTGCTGCAGTTCGGTCTTCGACATGAAGAGGTGCGGGGCGGGCGCACGCTCCGGCCACTCCAGTATATAATCTTTCACCACGTTCAGCAGCGGGTCGAAGTCCGGCGCGCTGGCGGTGGCGGGCGCCGACTTCTCGCCGTCGCCCAGCTTGCCGGAGCCGAGGAACCACCAGCGCTCACCTTCGGCGTTGTTGATGTGCAGCGTGATTTCGCCGTCCTCTTCCTTCCAGAGCTTCATCATCTTGTTGACAAGTTTCACATTGGGCGCCCAGGTGCCCGGCGCTTCCGGCTCCACCCAGCGGCCCGCGTAGGCGCGGCGCACGATGAAAGCGGGCTTGTCCGGCCCTTCGTTGAACGCCCAACCGGTCTGGCTGGTGCCGTCCCACCAGTCGTTCCACGGGGTGAATTTCGTCAACTGCCCCGGCGGGTCGGGCGCCAGCTTCACGTCGCGCGGCGCATCTCCCCAGCCGTTGGGGCGACCATGCTCGATGGCGAATGTCCCCCAGCGGTTATGCTGATATTCCGGCCGCCAGGCGAGCGACAATGGCTCCAATCCCGGACTCAGCGCCAGCTTCCAGCCACCTTCCAGGTCCTGCCCGGTTACGCGGGTGCTCCACAGCGCCCGCGCCAGCCCCGCTCCGAGGTCAATGGTGATCTCCAGCGTGCCGCCGTCAGCGTAGCGATAGCGCGCCTGCCAGCGCGCCAGCGCCGACCCCTGCTCGGTCATGGTCGCCGCGTAGCCGCTGATTTTTCGCGCGCCATACATCCGGCTGGCGCCGAACCAGCGGCCATCAGGCAAGCGCATCGCCAGCACCGGCCCCGGCACGTCATCCGCTGCCTGCGGCTCGAGGTATGTCTTCTCGCCAAGCAGCAGCCGTAGCCCGAATTTACTCGTTTGCACTTCCACCGTATCCACGCCGCCCGTCACCCGCAGGTCACTTGTTGTCGCCGGCGCGGCTTTGCCGCCGGTCGTCACGGTGAAGGTCTTCGTCGTCCGTGCCGGCAGCCCGCTCACCAGCGCCAGCGTGGCGGATTGCACATGCGGCGTTCCCGGCCAGTATGTCACTTCGATGAGCTGCGCGGGTAACCGCGCTCCATCGGCGGTCACCCGCAGCGAATCCGTCCGTACCCGTTCCGCTTTCGTCGCCGAGAAGGGGTAGGTCAACACCTCTGGCGCCCATTCTCGTCCCAGGTGCTCCTGCAATACCAGCGTGGTCGTCTTCGCCAGCGCGCCCAACGCGCAGCCCAGCAGCAGACCCAGCAACAGCAATCGCATAGCCGTCTCCTTATTCAGCGACGTTCCTCGAACCAATTCTGCCCTGTATCGTTAAACCCCTTGTCCGCCACCTTTACGGGTGTTTGTAAAGCTTGTGATCTGGCGCTCACCTCTCCCTTTCGGCCTCCTCCCCATGCAGGGGGCCGGGGGGAAGGCGAGCGCCGTGGTGGAAAGCATCAGTCCTATCTCACAGCTTTTGCGCGCACCGGCCTTTTCCCGGCAGACAAATCCCACTCCCTTCGGTTATTATAAGGGAACTAACCTGCCAGGGAGGTTTTTCATGCCTCGTCATATGCTCTATCTCTTCCTCCTCCTGTCTCTCGCCGCGCTGGCGTGGCCGGCGCCCGCCTTCGACGATGGCCTTCCGCGCCGCTATGCTCACACCTTCATCCTGCGCGAGCAGTTAGATCAAACCTATCGCAACGAACTGGTGACCTATCCCATCACCTTCCCGCGCGGGCAGGCGCGCCCGGCATCGCTGCGCTTGTGGGACGAGAAAGCGGACACTTCCGTCCCCTTTCAGCTCAGCGGCGCTGAGATGGACGGCAAACTGCTGACGCGCGCCAGCGTCTCCTTCCGGGTGGATGCGCTGAACCCCGGTGAAACCCGCCGGTATACCCTGTATTGGGACAGCAGCGCGAAGTGCGCGC
>JAKIYB010000542.1 GCA_022708765.1 Armatimonadota bacterium
GCGCGGCGGTAGAGGCCTTCCGCTTCGCGGTAGCGCCGGCGGGCGAAGGCGAGGTCGCCTTCCATCTCCAGCACGGCGGGGTGGTCGGGGGCGAGGGCTTTCGCTTCGGCAATTTTCGCCGCCGCCTCTTCATACCGGTCCAGGCGAATGCGCTGGTAGGCTTCCGCCAGCAGGCGGTCGAGGGCGGGGTCCGGCGGCGGCAGGCCCCCCGGCGTGCTCATGGCATCCCGCCTTCCGACAGCGGCAGTCGCTCGGCGTCCGCCCACAGCCGTTCCAGTTTGTAAAACTCGCGCTGCTCGGGGTTGAAGAGGTGCACCACCACCTCACCGAGGTCCAGCAGCACCCAGCCGGAGTTCGCGTCGCCTTCCGCGCGCTGGCCTTTGATGCCCTGGCGCTTTGCCGCCTCCTGCACCGCCTCCACCAGCGCGTGCAGGTGCGGGGCGCTGCTTCCCGTGGCGACCACGAAGAAGTCGGCAATAATCGTCAGTCCGCGCAGGTCCAGCGCCACCAGTTCATACGCCTTCTTCTCAGTCAGCGCCGTCGTCACCAGTCGTGTTAACTCAAGAGAATCCAAACCCGTCAGTGTCCTCCGCCTTTCTACGCCAGTATTCCCTGTTTACCGGCATCAATCACACTCACTCTTCCGTTGTTTCCGCCCGCGCGGACATTGCCTGCGAGTAGTCGCCGCCCAGCAGTACGGTAATCTCCGCGGCGGGAGGTGCGGTCACGTCCTTGCCGAAGTCGGCGTCGGGCGCGGCATGCTCGGTATCTACCTCCGCGATGCCCAGCGACGCGGCAAGCATACGCGCGGCTTTGGCGCTGCCCGGGGTGGCGAGTACCACCGAAGCCGGCGCCGGCTCCAGCGTGGTACCGACGGCGAGGACATTGTACGCCGTCGGATCCACCTGCTCGCGCACTTCGCCGGCCAGCCCGGTCATGCCGCTGCCGTTCAGCACCACCACCGTCGGCCGCGCGCCATGCAGCACCTCACTGACCGTCTGCCGCGCCATCTCGAAGTCTTCTATCTCCACCACGTCCGCGCGGCCCTTCTTCGTCGGCACCGTGGGCAGCGTCGCCGCGTGAATGCCGGCCATGCCCACCTGATCCACGATGCGCTTCACCGCCAGCAGATCTTCTTCCGGGATGTCGGTGCGGATCAGGCTCATCAGCAGGCCCATCTTGCGCGCGAGCTTCTGCTGCGCTTCCGGTGTCTTCACCTCTTCCACCAGCGCCTGCATCAGTTGGTCCTGCCGGCGGATGCGCCCGTAATCGCCCTCCCAGTCCATGCGGAAGCGCGCGTAGCACATGGCATTGTAGCCGTCCAGGAACTGCGGACCGGGGTGCAGGTCAATGTGCAGGTCCTGCGAGGGGTCGTCATACTTCATCCGCTTTTCGACATCCACGTGCACGCCGCCGATGGCGTCAATGATTTTCACAAAACTGTCCGTCTGGATGCGCACGTAATGGTCAATGGGCACTTCTTCGCCGGTCAGCTCGCTCAGCAAGCCGCTCACCGTCGCCTTCGCCAGCGCGAAGCGCTCGGCCAGGCCGTGTCCGCCTAACTGGTACGCGCCATTGATGCGCCCCGCGTGATGGCCGGGAATCTCTACCCAGGTGTCGCGGGGGATGGAGAGCACCGAGATGGACGGCTTCTTCAGGTCAATGGAGACGAATTTAATAGTGTCGGTGCGCGCGGCCCCGGCGTTGTCGAAGCTGACGTCCACGCCCAGCACCAGGATGTTCACCCGTTCGCGCCCGTCGAAGGGCGGCGCGTTCCGCTGGGTGATGATGCGCCCGATGCCCACCGCCCCTTTCATCGCCTGCAGCGGGTTCAGGCCGAAGCGGAAATAGAGGAACGCGAAACCGCCGATGAGCGCCAGCAGGAAGAGGGCGAGAAAAAACCGCCAGATAGGGCGGCGCCGCCGTTTGCGGCGAAAGTCCGGTCTCTCCGGCGGTGGCGGTGTGGTCACGGGTATCGTTCCGGTCATGCGTTGCGTCTCACTCCATACGTCCCGCCGCGCGGGGGTCGTCGCGGGCACGAAGCTGTTACGGGTATTGTACCACAGCCATCGGCGATGGAAAAGCAGGGGGTGGGTCAGCCGAACGGTGGGGATAGTAGCCGGTGAACCAGGCAGAAGACCATCTGGTTAGGTGATTCAGGAAAGCCGGGAGAAAGGCTTGCGGATTTGTTCTTAATACCCCCTTTATGGTATGCTATATACCGGTTTCACGGGGCGCGGGAGGTGGCTTTCCGTGCCCCGAATTGCGTGTGGAGGCGAGATGATGAGCGAGGGGTTTGTGCCGGTGGCGCTGGTGACGGGCGCGGGGCAGGGGATTGGGCGCGGCATCGCGCTGGCGCTGGCGGAGGCGGGCTTTGACATCGTGGCGAACGATATCGTGCCGGGTTCCGACGAGAAGGGGCTGGCCGAGGTGCAGGCGCGGGTGGCGGCGCTGGGGCGGCGCTGCCTGCCGGTGATCGGCGATATTTCCAAACCGGCGGATCACCAGGCGATGCTCGACGCCGCGCTGGCCGAATTCGGCAGCATTGACGTGCTGGTGAACAATGCCGGCGTGGCGCCGAAGGTGCGCATGGATATCCTGGAGACCAGCGAGGAGAGCTACGACCGCCTGCAGAACATCAACGCCCGCGGGCCGTTCTTCCTCACCCAGCTTGTCGCGAAGCAGATGATTGCCCAGGTGGAGGCCGGCCGGCCGTATAAGCCGGTCATCATCTTCAGCACCTCCATCTCCGCCGAGGTGTCCTCCACCGCGCGCGCGGAATACTGCATCTCCAAAGCGTCGCTGAGCATGGCGGCACGCGTCTTCGCCCACCGGCTGGCCGAGCACGACATCTGTGTCTTCGAAATCCGCCCCGGCATCATCATGACCGACATGACTGCCGTGGTGAAGGAGAAATACGACAAGCTCATCGCCGAAGGCCTGCTGCCGCAGGCGCGCTGGGGCACGCCCGAGGATATCGGCAAGGCGTGCGTCGGGCTGGCGAAGGGCTACTTCGGCTACTCCACCGGCCAGATCATCGAGATCGGCGGCGGATTCGGGATTCCGCGGCTGTAACCGTCAGGAGGGACAATGTCCGCTGACCGCGCGCGCAAGCCCAATAT
>JAKIYB010000543.1 GCA_022708765.1 Armatimonadota bacterium
CGTTGCCACTCGGCCACAGGTCTTCGTCGTAGAGCCACAGATAGCCGTCCTCCTCACGCGCCACCTTCAGCGCCGCCTCCATCGCGGCGAACCACTCCTCGCTCAGGTAATCCGTCACCAGCCCGGCGCGCGAATGGAAAAATCCCCCTGACAACCCGACAGAGAGCATGTCCGCCATCTGCCGCCCCGTCTCCGCCGGTGTCAACCGCTCGTTAATCGCCCAAAACGGCGCCGGCCGATAGTAACTGTCCGGCTGCTGAAACTTCAAATAATCCATCGCGCACCTCCCGCTCGGTTTGTTTATTCAGTAACGGGAAGGCTGTTCCTGCCGGGGAGCGAGGAAATATCCATCTCCCCTTGCCGCCATACGCGTCAGGTAGGGTAATCGTCCCCTTCGTGCTCGTGCCCGTAATCGTAACTCGAAAAAAATCGTGAGATTAAGCGGCTTACTTTCGCTGTTTAGCCCACCATGCTTGCCAGGCCTTCGCATTTACACCAAACGCCTGCCCGGTGGTAGCCTGCAGCGCTTCCGCTGCGGCGTCCTGGATGCGCGTGCCCGGCTCGCTCAACGCGGCGACCAGCGGCTCGGTAGCATCTGCAGCTTTCAACTGGCCCAGGCTGCGGATGGCTTTCACCCGCACGCGTGTGGTATCTTCCCGCACCGCGCGCAGCAAAGCGGGAACCGCCCGCGCATCGCCCAGCCCGCCCAACTGTGAGGCAGCCTCTTCACGCATCTCCTGGTTTCCCTCGGCCAGTACTTTGATCAGCGCGTCTACCACCTTTTCGCCCCCATACGGCACCAGCAGATAAATCGCCTTTTTCGTCGCATACCGTGCATCCTGCGCAACGGCGATGAGCCCATCTACGGCACGGGGGTCATTTTGCGCGGCCATCGCTCCCAGCAGAGAAAACCGGATAGAACCTTTTTTCTCCTTGTCCGCGGCAGCGAGTAACAGTGGGGCGACCCGGGCATACATCTCCGCGTCGAGATTCACAGCCAGACATTGCTTCACTGCCTCCGCGGCCATGCCGCGCAAGCCCGGTTCCACCTGCGCCAGTTCTCGCAGCAACGCATCGAGCGCCGTACTGTTTCCGCTGTGTCCCAATGCTTTTGTCGCGGCATGGTAGGTTTCAATGTCGCCGGAATCGAGGGGCTGCAGCAGGAACGCCAGCGCATCCGCATCGCCGCGCCGTGCCAGCACGCCGGCAACGGCATACCGGATATAAACGTCCTCGCTGGTGCGCAAAGCCTCCAACAGTTCAGTCACGCGCGGGTCATCGAATACTAACAAATCAACAATTTTCCCGGAAGCATCTGAACCTGGTTGCAGACTCCGCCTTCGGATCTCTTCGATCATCGGCTCGATGGCACGGGGATCTTTTAGTCGCAGCAGCATCTCTGTTGCGAATGATTCACCGCCTTTCCCGCGTATATGCTGATAGTATGCGGCGATGGCATCAGCGGCGCCGGGGGCATTCATCGTCACCAGCGCTTGCATTATCCGCTGTTCGAAACCGGTTTCCGTCGCGCGTGTCAGGCAGGCTTTAAGCGTATCAGTCAGCTTGGGCTGGCGTGCCTGCAGCGCGGTCAATGCCTCCTTGTCCAACTCATAACGCCCAAAAACGGGGGCAATAATCGCCCATTCTGCCTTGGTAAAACCTCTCGGCGGTGTGATGCCTTCCGTCACCCCCAGGCGGGCCAGCGCACTGGCGGTGCGTTGGCGGTCCTGCTGGTCGCCCACATCTTTAATGGCCTGCAGCGCCCGTATTGCCCGCCGATCTCCTATCCGACCCAGTGCGTCCTTCGCCTCGCTCCGTACCCATTCCACCGGATCATGTATAGCCCGCATCAGCGGCTCTATCGCATGGTCGTCACCGATACGGCCTAAATTTTGAGCAGCACTTGCGCGTACCTGCGGTGATTCATCATGCTGCACGAGTGTTATTAGCGCCTCGATCACCTGCGAGTCGGTATACTCACGCAGGCTAATGATCATCTCCCGCCGCATGCCGGTATCGGCATTATCGAGTAGATTAAGAAGAGCTGTGATGATCCGCCGGCGATCTATTGGAGGCGACAGGCGATACTGCAGTTCTAGTCCCCAGACGGCAAATCGGCGAATTTCGCTATCGTTCTCCTGTATTGCCTGTAAAAAGAACTCTAATGCGGTCGGTTTGTCTTGCTGGATCGCAAGCAGTAGCACATACACCCTAGTGCGTACCTGTGGATCACCGTCGTTCAATATCAGCATTAGCGCCGGCATGACTCGGTCATCGTCGCGTTCAAATAAAGCATTGATGGCCGCTATACGTACGCTCCCCTGTGGATCGTGCAGCAGGGGCAGTAAGGTATCGGTGGTAGTACGCTCCCGGCTGTGGCGCAGCGCGCTGGCCGCCGCCTGCCGCAATTCTGGATCGGTATCCTTTGTTGCCGCCAGGAGCGCCGGCACGGCCCGCGCATCAAACATCGTCGCGAGTGCCTGGGCGGCGGCTTTACGTAACTCGATATCAGCTTCTCGTATGAAGACATCGGCATAGAATGCGGCCAGCGCCGGGACACGCATTTGCTTGAGTAAATCAAACAGTTTGAGACGCTGCGCAGTCTCTTTTGTCTGCCAGTATGCTTCTAGAATATGCGAGACGGCTGGCTTTCCGATATGGCGCAACGCCTCTGAGGCTAGGAGAGCGCTGTCGCCTTCACCGGTCAGCATCAACGTAAGCAAAGGAGGCACAGCCCGCACGTCGCGCAGATTCCCCAACGCGTTTATTGCATAATTGCTTACCTGTACTTCCTTGTCTTTCATCAGGGGAATAAGCGCTGGTACGATTACCGGATCTCGGGTTGCGACGAGGGCTTCGATGGCCAGGTACCGCACGTGCACATTCACGTCAGTAAGCCGGCCGATGAGAGGCTGAACTGCCGTGCGCCGGAGATCGGTATCCTGTCGCATGTCGAGTGCCACTCTGATGGCAATGGCTACACTCATACGCACCTGAGATGCGTTGTCTGTGAGCGCTTCAAGCAGGCGCGATTCCGCTTCCCGGGTTGGAAAACGCGAGAGCGTACGCACCGCGAAGTCGCGTACCCTCGGCTCGGGATC
>JAKIYB010000544.1 GCA_022708765.1 Armatimonadota bacterium
TTCCAGGGGCAGCCGGGGACGCCGCCGCGGGTGGACGCGCCGGATGACCTGCCCGCCGCTCTCGCCGATCCGGATGCCGTGCATCGCATCCTGCGCAATCTGGTGGAGAACGCCCGCCGCTTCACCCCGGCGGAGGGTACGATCACCCTCTGGGCGGAAGCGGAGGAGGACGGTATTCGCCTGGGCGTCACTGACACCGGCAGCGGCATTTCGCCGGAGGAACTGCCTCGCATCTGGGATCGTTTCGCCCGCGCCGCGCAGGCCCGCGCCGACGGCACCGCCGGCACCGGGTTGGGCCTCGCCATCGTCAAGGCGCTGGCGGAAGCGCAGGGCGGCGACGTGGGGGCGGAAAGCGAGCCGGGTATACGCACGATGGTGTGGGTGCGCCTGCCCCGCGCGACGGCGAAAATTGAGCCGGACGCGAGCGGCGGTTGAGGTAATCGTGAGGTTGATGCGGTAGACTCGGGATGACACAGGGCGCATGCGCCCAGAGGAGGGATTACCGATGAAATTCAACGTTGTCAGTCTGTTCGTCATGCTGGGCCTGCTGCTCACCATCGGCGTCGTGCTCGCCGATGACCCGCAGGGCAGCGATAATGCCACGCCGCGCCAGGGCTGTCGCATGCAGCAGCACGCCGGCGGGCCACAGGGCGGCGGGTGCGCCATGCAGGCGGAAGGCAAGCAAGGCTGCGGCATGCGTCAGCAGGCCGGCGCCTGTGCCAAAGGCGAGAATTGCCCAAAATGCGAAAACTGTGACAAGAAAGGCACCGACCAGTGCCCGAAACAGAACGGCACCTGCCCGAAGATGACCGGCTCCTGCCCCAAACAGGGCCAGGGCAAAGCTGGCGAGAACTGCCCGATGAAGGGGCAGGCGGCGGGACCGGCGCAGGTGGCGTCCTGGCCGTCGGCGGCCCTCACGGGCGCGGTGACCGAGCTGGCGAACACCCCCGGCGCGCCGGTGACGCTGGCCATTAACGGCCAGAAGGTGCTGGTGGGCTCACAGCAGGCGGTGCGCGCGCTCGGACTGGAACTGGCGAACGGCCAGCAGATCACCGTGACCGGCTGGAAAGCCGAACACAGCGGCCGCTCCACCGTCATCGCCGGCGCGGTGACGGTCGGTGAGAAGAGCTACACCATCCGCGACGCTAACGGTCGCCCGGTCTGGGCGGGCCAGGGTCGCGGCCAGGGCATGCGCCGTGGGCAGGCGGCCTGCCATTAAGGCCTGAAAGGGATAGACGTAACACGACGGGGCGCCGGCAACGGCGCCCCGTTGCTGTTTTCGCGTGTTATGCCTGTTCCGCGCTGTTTTCCGGGGGGCGCTTGCCCGGCTTGGTGGCGCGCATGTAGGCGCCGAGGATGCCGTTGACGAATTTTCCCGACTCTTCCGTGCCGAAGGTTTTCGCCACCTCCACCGCTTCGTCAATAGAGACGCTGGCGGGGATTTCCGGCACGTCGAGGATTTCATAGAAGGCGATGCGCAGCACATTGCGCTCGACGCCCGCCATGCGCTCCAGCGGCCATTCCGGCGCGTAGGTCTCAATCATCGCGTCAATACGCTCGCGGTCGGCGATCACCCCGCGCGACAGCGTCTGCGCGAACCCGACGCCCTCCTCGTCAATGCCGTCGAGGGCTTCTTCATCCGGCACTTCCGCCATCACCTCTTCCGACGGCAGGTGTCCGACGTCAATCTGATACAGCCACTGCAGCGCGAGCTGCCGGCCGAGATGGCGTTGGCGACGTAGCATAAACATATCCTAATCTAATCAGGAAAAATGGGGACGGCAACGAATTACCAACATGCGATCACGCTGTCAGAGCTGACAGTCAGAAATTGGTTGCCGTCCCCATTTTTCCAGGTCGTATCATTATGTGTGGAACTTCCGCGGCACAAAGTCGGTGGAGATGTCGCCGGCGCGGAATTCCGGGTCGTCCAGGATGCGCAGGAAGAGCGGGATGGTGGTCGGCACGCCTTCCACCACCATTTCGCCCAGCGCGCGCTTCATGCGCTCGATGGCGACGGCGCGGGTGTCGCCCCAGGCGAGCACTTTGGCGAGCATGGAGTCGTAGAACGGCGGAACGTCGTAGCCGGGGTAGAGGTGGCTGTCCACGCGCACGCCGGGGCCGCCGGGCGGCAGGTAGCGCTTCACCGTGCCGGCGCAGGCCATCATGTTGCGGGCGGGGTCTTCGGCGTTCACGCGGCACTCGATGGCATGGCCGCGGATCTGAACATCCTTCTGCGAGAAGGGCAGCTTTTCGCCGGCGGCGACGAGGATCTGCTGCCGCACCAGATCAAGGCCGGTCACCATCTCGGTGACGCAGTGCTCCACCTGGATGCGCGTGTTCATCTCCATGAAGTAGACCTTGCCGTGGGCGTCGAGCAGGAACTCCATGGTGCCGGCGTTCACATAGCCGACCGCCTTCGCGCCCTTCACGGCGTATTCGCCGATCCGCTTGCGCTGTTCGGGAGTGACGGCGGCGGAGGGAGACTCCTCGATGAGTTTCTGGTGGCTCTTCTTCTGCACGGTGCAGTCGCGCTCGCCCAGATGCACCACGTTGCCGTGTTCGTCGGCCATGATCTGCACTTCGATGTGGCGCGGCTGCTCGATATATTTCTCCAGGTAGACATCGGGGCAGCCGAAGGCGGCCTGCGCCTCCGCCTGCGCCAGCGGCAGGTTACGCATGAACTCTTCGTCATTGCGCACGATACGGATGCCGCGCCCGCCGACGCTTTAATCATCACCGGATAGCCGTACTTGTGGGCAAGTTTCAGCCCTTCCGCCTCGCCGGAAAGCACGCCAGCCGAGCCGGGGATGAGCGGCACGCCGGCATGGCCCACCATCTGCTTGGCCTGCGCCTTGTCCTGCATGCGCTCGATGGTTTCCGGTCGCGGGCCGATGAACTTCAGCCGGGCGATCTCGCAGTTCTCGGCAAAAGCCACCGTCTCGGAGAGGTAGCCGTAGCCGGGATGTACCGCGTCGCAGCCGGTGATAATGGCGGCGGTGACGATGTTGGGGATATTCAGGTAGCTGTCGCGGTTCTGCGGAGGGCCGATGCACACGGATTCATCCGCCAGGCGCACATGCAGCGAATCA
>JAKIYB010000545.1 GCA_022708765.1 Armatimonadota bacterium
GAAGGAGCTGGTCCTCTCCGGTCCGGATGGCGCGCCCGTCGCTTTTCAGCTCGATGACCTGATCGCCGGACGCGGGCGCCCGACGCGGGCGACACTCGCTTTCGTCGCCGGACTGCCGGCGAACGGCGCCGCGACATATACGCTGGCGTCCGCCGCCCCCGCCAAATTGCCCGCCGGGGTAACGCTGGCAAAGCGCGGGACCGTCCTGGAGCTGAGTAACGCCATTTGCGCCGTACGCGTGCCGGCGACGGGCGCGCGGTACAAGACACCCGTCCCCGCGTCCGACGTACCCGGCCCCATTCTGGGCATGCGGCTGGCGGACGGCGCCTGGGTGGGGGAATCGTCGCTGCGCACCGCGCGGCTGGTGTCCGGCTGTGCAGTGCGCACGGTTGCCGACGGCCCGGTCTACAAGGAAGTGGAGATCACCTACGCCTTCGCGCCCAAGGGCTTTTATCGTGTTAGCCTGCGCGTAACCGCCGGTCTCGATTATGTGATGGTCCGTGAATCCTTCGACCTGGGTATCATTGGCGTTGGACCGAAAGCGACGGACTGCGAGACACCGGATTATCTGGTCGTCAACCTGGCTGAGGGGTGGAAGCCGGACACGCTGCGCGGCGAAGGGCCGATGAAAACACCGGCAGTGGTCAAAGCGAAGGCGGACGCGCGCGGCGGCGACGCCTACTGGGGCAAAGATCCGTCATGGTACGTGCGCCAGGAAGCAAGCATCATTCCGTATGAGCTGCCGCTGGATTTCACCCACGATAACCTGGCGGTGCGCCTGCGGCTGATGTCCCCCTGGGGCAACAACTACGGCAATGTCGCAAGTGTGTTCCGTGATGCCGACTGGCAGCGTCCCGACGCACCGTTCATTGGCGTCGTGCCGGCACACGCCGGTTACTGGCGCCGGGGCATGTCGCTGGAGATGCAGGCAACCCAGGCCGGCGAGGTGCTGCTGAAACTGCCTATCAGCGCGCGCCTGCTCCGCTGGGACTATGAATGCGGCGAGGAGTCCTCGCCCTTCAGCAGCGGCGAGTTTGATCAGAAGTATCCGCTCACGTATGGCCGTCGCGCGTGGGCGCTGGTGCTGGGGCCGCTGAAATCCGCACGGGAGCTGCACACCTGCCGGCTGACTTACGGGTTCCTATCGCTTGATCAGGTGAAGGAGTGGGTGGTAGATTGGCCGATGGATGACGCGACCCTCTATCCGCGTGTCTTCTCCACTCCCGCCGAACTGGCGGAGCGGCGGCGCACGCTGGAGATGAATCCCGCGCGCAAGACCCTCGCCCCTTACCTTGAGGAGAGCGAGGCAGCGACGGCGACGCGTGCCGCGGGGGCGCTCAAAGGCCTGCGTGCCGGCGTGAAGAACGCCATGTGCGGCTCTTTTCACAGCCACTACCGGCAGTTGCAGATGAGCAAAAACGCGCTGGGCATGGCCGACCTCGCGCTGGCCTCGCCGCATCTGGCGCCCGAACAGCGCCGGGAGCTTCGTAAATGGCTCGCGATCTACTCCTACACCATGGCCGATCCGGACTTCAATCCGCGCGGCGCCGGCAATCACCTGGGCAATCCCACCATGCCCTTCAACCGCATCGGCGGGCTGGCGTTCAGCGCGGCGCTGATTCCCGATCACCCGAAGGCGAAGTACTGGCTGACGCAAATGGACGGCGTGCTTGACTACTTCCTGGGCCGCTACCACGCGCCGGAGGGCTGCTTCATCGAGGATCCCGGCTACTTCATCGTTACCGGCGCCACCCTGCACACGCAAATGGCGCTGGCGCTGCAGCGCGCGGGGGTGCGCGACTTCGGCCGGGATCCGCGCCTGCAGGCGGATGCCCGCTACGCGATGAACCTGCTTACCCCGATAGACCCGCGCTTTGGGCAGCGGCGGCTTATCGGCTTCGGCACGCATGACGCCCATGCCACCCCCATCTGGATGCAATACGCCGCCCTGTTTAAGGGGCGCAACGACGCGCTGGCCGGGCACATGATGTGGGCGTGGCAGGCGATGGGGGCGATGACCACCGGCGCCGACTTCGTGGATAACGCCGATTTCCTCTATCTCGACCCGGCCATTGCCCCGCGCGACCCCGGGTTGAAGAGCGAGAGTTTCCCCGGCTTTGGCGCCATGATGCGTGACCGCGTGGGCACGCCTGACGAGAGCCTGCTCGCGCTGCGCGCCGGTTATCAGATGAGCCACTGGGAGCCGGATCAGGGGCATTTTGCCTTCTTCGCGAAGGGCACGCCGTTAGTGATGCCTTGGCTGGCGCATTATAAAAACAGCGCCGGCGTGCCCGCCGGAGTGAACCACCTGAACACCATCCGTTTCGGGGCGCCGGATAAAGAGCAGATGTTCGGCATGTGCGACGCCCGCGTGTCCCGTCACGCGTTCATGCCGGGGCTCAACTACGCCCGCGCGGTGGTGCGCTATCCCGACAGCTACTCCCAGCCCTCGCCGGGTCTGTCGAATGTCGCCGCCCCGCGGCAGGGGCTACCGGGCCAGCCGGGCGAGTTCACCTGGACGCGGCAGATGCAGATGCTCACCAGCGAGTCGTTCGACGGGCCGGCGTACCTGGTCATCCGCGACAGCGTGGCCGGGGAGGGGAAGCTTCCGGCCTGGTGGCACCTGTGGGTAGAGGGGGGGCCGGAAGACACGATGCCGCGGGGGCGGGTGATCACTGTTCGCCAACCCCGCGACGTGATGCTGGACGTGCACCTGCTGACGCCGGCTGAAGCGACGATGGAGACCATCCCACATACCAGTGCCATCAACGCGAAAGACCGGAAGATGCTCATCCGGCTGGCCGCGCTGGCGGGCAGCGGCTATCTGACGGTGCTGTACCCGTATAAAGTTGATGAGAAGCCGGCGGTGGTGGAAATGCTGGACGAAGGCGTGGTGAAGGTGACACATCCATTGGGCACCGATTACCTTTTTCTCTCCCCGACGCCGATTATTTTCGCGGGGGACGGCGTGCAGTTCGCCGGCTGCTGCGGCGCGGTGCGCGTGATGGAGAAAGCGGTGACGCTGGCGCTGACGGAAGGACCGGGCAGCGTGGGGTACCGCGGCACGGTGCTGGAGGGCCAGGGGCGATT
>JAKIYB010000546.1 GCA_022708765.1 Armatimonadota bacterium
CCGTCGGGATGGCGGGTGGAGAATTTTATCAGGAAGCCCTTCTGCCGCACGGCCTTGAAGGTGAGGTTGCGCACGCCCGCCTGCGCCACGAAGAGCTCGGTGGATTCTTCCGCCAGCGCGTAGCCGGGCGCGGAGAGCTCCAGCCGGTTGCGTCCGGCTGCCATCTTCATGGCGATGGCGCCGTTGACGACGGCCCCGCTGGTGGCGTCCCGCCCGACGAGGATGTTGCCCACGCGAACGCCGTCATCGGCCACCGCGGTGAGGGTCGCGGGCACGACCAGCGGTTTGCCGGTGGCGGCATCCACCAGCGCCGCGTTGACGGGCGCGAGAGGCTTCACCTTGATAACCACCTGGCGAAGCAACTGCGCCTTCTCGGCGGCGGAGCGCAGGCGCTGGGTAACGACGGTCCAACCGCCGGAGGCCGCGGGGTGGGCGGCCAGCGCGTAGATGTTCGACATGCGGGGGACGCCGAAATACTCAAAGCCGCCGCGGGCGTCCGTCTTCGCCGCCGGCAGCACCGAAGCAGCCACGGATTCGCCGTCAAAGGTGACCAGCGCGTTGGCGACGGGGGCATTGGTGACGCTGTTCAGTACCGTACCGCGCACCACTAGCGTCGGCGCCACCACCACCGCCTTCGGCGGGTTGCCGGCGGGGATGCTGGCGGGACGGAAGATCATGTCCGTTTCGCCGCAGAGCAGGCCGGCGGGCGTCTGTGCGTATGCGACCAGCTTGCCGGGCGTGTAGGAGCCGTTGCCGGCGGTGCCTTCGTGTTCTTCTCTCACCACGGTGGCGCCGCGCAGGCTGAAGGCGCCGGTTTTTCCGGTCTTCGCGGTGAGGGCGGGGGTTTCCAGGCCCATATTGGGCGCGTTAAGCAGCGCTTTCGTGGCGCCCCATGACGCCGTGCCGCCGAGTTGCATCACGCTGATGGTGGCGCCGGCGACGGGTTCGCCCGCCTCATCCACCACCTTGCAGGTGTAGGGGCAGTCGGGATCCAGGCGCAGCGTGTGGGGTGTCTTGCCCGCGCGCAACACCGGCAGCGCCGCCACGGTGAGCACGCAGCCGGGCGCGTCTATCAGCAGATAGCCTGCGCGGAGGTCGGCAAGGCTGCTGGTATCCACCTCGCCTGAAACGACGAAGACGCCACGGGCATCAGTCACGGCGCGCAGCTCTTCGAAAGCCCGCCGCTCGGGCCGCGCCAGCCGCACAATAACGGCCGCGCCCGCGGCGGGTTTACCGTCGGGCAGCAGCAAGCGCTGACTGATGGTACAGCGCGCCCATCCGAGGGCGACAAGGACGAGCGCGCAGGCGCAGACGAACCAACGATGCATACAGCAACTCCCGGGTGATAGTGCCGCTTACACAAGTTCACGGCCGGCTCTGATTCTCCTGCTTCTGACACCGCGCCGTCCCGATTCCTCTTGTGCATTTTGCGGAAAGGCCGTATAATACTACCAATACTATGGCAAAACAACAGTTCAACGATCTCTCGCAGTTCGCCGACGAACTGGCGCTGGTGGAACGCATGGTCCGCCTCGCCTGCGAAGGCGAGCACGGCAGCGCGAAGGGGGAACTCTGCGGCGAGTGCACGGCGCTGCTCGACTACGTGCGCGCGCGGCTGGAACGCTGCCCCTATGGCGCGGAGAAACCCACCTGCCGCCAGTGCCCGATTCACTGCTACCGCCCCACCGAGCGCGACCGCATCAAGGCCGTCATGCGCTACGCTGGCCCGCGCCTGCTGCTGCGCGGCGACCTGGCGGCCCTAAAGCACCTCGTGCACGACCGCAAAGGCGCCCCGCCCAGGCCGAAGGAATAGCCCGCACCGCGCGCTGCCCGCCTGGCGACGTTGACACGCGCCGGCCGGTTTGCTACACTGTCACCCGCACGCGGCGCCCGCCGCGTACCGCGCGGAGAGGTGTCCGAGCCTGGTTGAAGGAGCACGACTGGAAATCGTGTAGGGGTAGCGAATACTGCCCCTCGCGGGTTCGAATCCCGCCCTCTCCGCCATTTTAAGCCTGCATTTCCGTCGAAATTCTATAGTGGCCCCGCTGGAAAACCCACGTGCAACGAAACGCATGCCTACCTGTCCAAAGAAGGAGAGGTGGCGCTCATGAGGTTTCCGCTCTTTTCATGTGTCGTTGTTGCGGCGTGCCTGTGCTGGTTCGCCTCCCTGGCATCCGCGCAGGAGACCGTGCGGTTCGCGGCACAGGGGATACGACTGCCTGGTTGTCAGTTCATGTTCGACGCCGGCTTTGAGTTGCTGGATTTCAACGATGACGGCAAGCTGGATCTCTTCTTCCCGCACACCAGCATGATCGGATTCGTGGCGCATTTGAACGACGGCACCCCGGCACATCCGCGGTTCGGCCCGGCGGTCGGGTATCCGATTAATCTCACCGAGACCACTCCACAGACCATCGAGCATAACCAGACCTTTGCCGTGTGCGACCTGAACCATGACGGCCTCTTCGATATGATCTTCTTCGACGGGCAGTTGCGCATGGACTACAATACCGGCACCGCGCATGGCCCGAACCACTGGCATCTGGACAGGTCTACGAAGCACTGTTTCCCGGGCAGCGACCGGATGATCAAGGAGAACGCGCGCTTCTCCACCGGACCGGAGAGCTTCTTCTGGATCAAGGGGCTCTTCGCGCGGCAGGTCTTGACGCTGGGGGTGGCCGATTGGGACGGTGACGGTCTGGAAGACTTGCTCATCAGCCGTTTTAAAGAGGAAGCGCCCGGAGTGACGCCCACCGGCGGCCTCGAGCAATGGACGCCGTTGGGACGCCGAATCATCTCGCAGCCGCAGCTTCCACCGCCACCACTCGATACCCCGGCGTTCCTGGACAAGTTGCCGCGGGCGCCGGAGCGTGGGCTGTATTTCTATAAAAACGTGGGTACGAAAGAGAAACCGTGGTTCGATGCCGGGGTGGAAATCCTCACGCCGGATGGGAAGGCGGTCGCCGCGCCCAACCCGGTGGTCTTCGATGTGGATGGCGATGGCATTCGCGACCTGATCAGCACGGAAACCGCTTACTCCTGCAACGCCTACCGGGTGGACTGGCCGACGAATCCCACGGTGGCCTGG
>JAKIYB010000547.1:0-2716 GCA_022708765.1 Armatimonadota bacterium
AGCCGATATTTCCGCCCAGATGCACCGGTTTGCCCAGCGCCCGCAGCAGAAGATGAATAAGCGTGGTCGTTGTGGTCTTCCCTTTCGTACCCGTGATGGCGACGACGGGCGCCGCGGTCAGCCGATACGCTAGCTCTATTTCACTGATTACCTGCACACCGGCGGCACGGGCGCGCTGAATCGGTTCGATGGTGAGGGGCACGCCAGGGCTGGGTACCACCAGATCAGCGGATTCGATTCCCTGATAGGCATCCTCTCCCAACAGAAAGCGCACGGGCAGATGCGCGAGCTGCTCCGTGACCTCCACCAGTTCCTCTGCCGATTTAGCATCAGACACCGTCACCCGCGCGCCGAGTGCGCTCAGAACAATGGCGCAGGCGCGCCCGGTGCCTTTAGCGCCCAGACCAATGACATGGATGGCTTTTCCGGATACGTCAAACATGCAAACAGCTTTCGTGGTGTAATATCTGCACTAATTCGTCTGATGACTGGTGGCAAGCTGACGAAGCACGCCGGTTTCCATATAGTAGACGCGTTCGGCTACGTTGACGGCATGGTCGGCGATGCGCTCGAGGTATCGCGCGACGAGAATGAGGTTGGCCGCGCGAATGATGTTGTCGCTGGACTGCTGCATCTCCCGTACGAGCATCTCCCAAACTTCCACGTAGAGTTCGTCCACTCTGTCATCCAGGGCGATGACTTCTTCAATTTTCCGGAAGTCGCGATTCACGAAGGCTTCCAACGCACCCTGCACCATTTCGACGGTATATTCAGCCATGCGCGGAATCCGCGTTAGCGGGGCGGGATAGCGGGCATCCGCGAGAATGAGCGCAGCTTTGGCGATATCCACCGAGTAATCGCCGATGCGCTCCAGGTCGGTGGTAATCTTTAACGCGGTGCCGATGACACGCAGATCTTTGGAAAGCGGCTGCTGCAGCGCCAGCAGGTGCATACATGTAGATTCGATATCAATGTCCTGCTCGTCCGCGATATCATCGCGGCGCACGACTTCTTCCGCGAGCTGCGTATCCTGCTTGGCAAGGGCTTTCACGGCATCTTCCAGCATGCCCTCGACGAACCCGCCCATGCGGAGCAGGCGCTGTTCCAGCGCGCGCAGTTGCGCATCGAATGTTTGACGCGGATGCGGCATCGCAAATCCCCTTGCTCACGTACTGGCGCTGTTTAGCCAAAGCGCCCACGCACATAATCATCGGTGCGCTGATCAATCGGGCGTTCGAAAATCTCTACCGTCGGGCCAAACTCGATGAGATCGCCCGTGAGGAAAAATCCCGTGTAGTCCGCCACGCGCGACGCTTGGTACATGTTGTGCGTAACGATGACGATAGTATACTGCTCTTTGAGCTCCAGCAACAACTCTTCGATTTTGAAGGTGGAGATCGGGTCGAGAGCTGAACTCGGTTCATCCATGAGAAGCACTTCCGGTTGCACGGCCAGGCAGCGCGCGATGCACAGGCGCTGCTGTTGTCCACCGGATAGGTCCAACGCAGACTGGCGCAGCTTGTCCTTCACCTCATCCCATAACGCGGATTGCATCAATGCCTGCTCGACAATCTGATCGAGTGCTCCACGCGAGCGGATGCCATGCCGTCGTGGACCGTAAGCGATATTCTCATACACCGACATCGGAAAGGGATTCGGCCGCTGGAAGACCATCCCGACTCGCTTACGCAGTTCGACGGGATCAATCTGGTTACCGAGAATTTCCTGGTCATCCAGTAGCACTTCACCCGTAACCTTCGCATTGAGGATGAGGTCGTTCATGCGATTCAAGCAGCGCAGGAAGGTGGATTTGCCGCATCCCGACGGTCCGATGAGCGCGGTGATCTGCCGATCCGGCAGATTGATCGTCACGTGCCGCAGTGCCGGCGTTCCGCCATACGCGACGCCAAGATCGCGCACGCGAAACTTCGCCGTATCATCGGGCAGCATAAGAATCACCGGGCGCGGATTCATCGGCGTATTATCTACCATAGTGCCAATCATTCTACCACCTTCGAGCGCGCCGCAGGTAAGAGCGCAGGAGGATTGCGACCAGATTCATGCCCAACACCAGAATGAGCAACACCAGCGCCGTGCCCCATTTCACCGCATCGGGCGCTTTCGGTACCTGGGTTGATATGGTGTAAAGGTGATACGGCAGCGCCATAATCGGATTGAAGAGCGCGTCATGCACCTGCGCGGGAAAGTGCAGCCATGAGAACGCTTCATGCGGTGAGAACAAGTAGAAGGCCACGCAGGTGAAGAGCAATGGCGCGGTTTCTCCGGCGGCACGGGCAACGGCCAGGATGATGCCGGTGAGAATGCCAGGCATGGCTGTGGGCAGCACCACGCGCCAGATGGTCTGCCATTTACTGACGCCCAACGCCAGACTAGCCTCACGAAACGTGGCCGGCACGGTCAGTAGCGCTTCTTCGGAGGCGGTGATGATGAGCGGCAAGACCAGCACCGCCATCGTGCAGGCTCCCGCCAGCAAAGATGTGCCGAAATTCATGAAGTAGACGAACAGACCCAATCCGAACAGACCGTAAACAACGGAGGGCACACCGGCGAGATTCACAATCGCCAACCGGATGGATCGCGTGAGCGCGTTTTTTTGCGCGTATTCCGTGAGATACACCGCGGCCAGAACGCCGATCGGAACCGCAAGCAAGGTTGTCAACGTCACCAGATATAGGGTGCCGAGAATGGCGGGACG
>JAKIYB010000547.1:2819-3077 GCA_022708765.1 Armatimonadota bacterium
CGCGCGCCAGCGGAGATCGCCCGGGCATACGTACGGCGATGCGCGTCATCGCCGGCGCTGTTTCCTGATGACCATCTACCACGACTCTCTCCTCAGTACCTCATTGTATAGGACGCTTCGCGCAAGTTTCGCTTCGCGTCGTACGCCACCATACTGTACCATACTCTCCGTTATCACGCGCGCCCGCAAGCTTAAAGTTAGATTAACACGTTAATGATATATTGAACCACGCGTCAGCTTTTCAACAAGCATCATGGC
>JAKIYB010000548.1 GCA_022708765.1 Armatimonadota bacterium
CCGTAGACGGCGCGAAGGTGAAATTTGAGGAAAATGTCATATTGCCGGCTACCGCGCTCACCGCGAAGGCGCTCTCACCTGCCGGCGGCATCAGCGGAAAGATCACTCCAGCTACCCCGACGGCGCGCGTGGAGGTATTCTGGGGGTCGTCAAAAGTGCTGCTTGGTTCCGTCACCCCCTCCGCGCAGGACGGCAGCTTCACGGTGGCGAATCTGCCCGCCGGCCTGTACCGGGTGGATGTCTCCGCCCCCGGGCAGAAGCTCAGCGAGCCGCTGAAAGACCCGGTGGCGGTGGAAGATAAGCCGGTGACGCTGAAGGCGTTTGAGCTGGTGACGGCAACGGAAGAGAAGAAGTAACCACTTCGAAGCGAACGGGGCGTGCCAACCGGCCAGCCCCGTTCGCTTTCGGACATGCGGTACGTTCTTACACGCCAACCGGCGTGCGTGCCGCCTTGATTTGCTTAATCAGTTCCGGCACGATTTCCAGCGCATCGCCAACGAAGCCAAAATCCGCCACCTGGAAGATGGGGGCGTCTTTGTCCTTGTTGATGGCAATGATGCAGTCGGCGGAGGACATGCCGGCGAGGTGCTGCACGGCGCCGGAGATGCCGCAGGCGATATAGAGCTTCGGACATACCGTTTTGCCGGTCTGACCTACCTGGTGTGGATAGGGCATCCAGCCGGCATCCACCGCCGCGCGGGATGAGCCCACTGCGCCGCCAAGTAGATCGGCCAATTCTTGCAGCAGGGCGAAGTTTTCCGGCTTGCCCATGCCGCGACCACCGGAGACGATGACATCGGCATCCACCAGGTTTACCTTCTGGGTGAAGTCGGGGATGAACTCCAGGATATTCACACTGGAGTTCAGCAATTGCTCGGTCGGCGTCTCGCGGATGATCTCGGCGCGGACCACGTCGCCGGGCAGTGCCGCCGGCATCACCTTGTGGCGCACGGTAGCCATCTGCGGGCGGGTATAGGGGCAGAGAATTGTGGCCATGATATTGCCGCCGAAGGCCGGACGCGTCTGGTAGAGCAGCCCGTCCTCGCCCACTTCCAGCCCGGTGCAGTCCGCGGTAAGGCCGGTATACAAGTCCACTGCCACGCGGGAGAGGAAGCCGCGGCCAATGGTCGTCGCGCCGGCCAGTACGATCTCCGGCTTGTAGCGGCGGCAAAGACTGGCCAGTACGCGCGAGTAGGGTTCCGGGCGATAGCGCGCCAGCTTCGGATGGTCGTATAGGAAGACCTTATCCACCGGATACTTCGCGACTTCCTCACCCAGCGCATCCAGTTCATGTCCGAGCACCACGACGCTCAGTTCGCGACCGCGGGCATCCGCCAGCTTGCGCCCGGCGCCGATGAGCTCCGGCACCACGCCGGCAAGATGGCCGTCATGCTGCTCGCCAAAAACCCACACGCCTGTGTAGGCGTCCAGGTCCTCGCGCGCCTGCTTCTCGATCTCGATCACAATCGCTTTGAACTTGCACGCGCTCACGCAGGAACCGCAGAAGTTGCAGCTTTCAACCGCGATGGTGGCCAGCTTGCCTTCCATCTTCACGGCCATGGTGGGGCACGCCTTCACGCAGAGGGTGCAGCCCTTGCATTTATCATCAATGACGCGAATGGACATCGGTCTCTCCTGATAGCACGGTAGTCCGCGCCCTCCGAGGCGCGTGTTCCCGTATAAAATAACGGATTCGTCAAACAGCACACGCGCCGCAGAGGGCGCGGACGACGAGATGGGTTATATTGTCACTCGTTCGCGCACAATCTCCAACAGCTTTGCCGCAAGCTCCGGAGCATCGCCTTCCCAGCGCTCGCCGCCAGCGCGGTGTTCAGGGCTGAAGACTTTCACTACCTGCGTGGGGCTGCCCTTCAGGCCGCAACGCTCTGGATCAAGATGCAGGTCGGCGGCGGTCCACACGGGAATCCGCGCCGACTTGGCGCGCATTTTGCCGCGAAGAGAGGGCGTGCGTGGTTCGTTGATCTCTTTCACCACGGTGAAGAGCGCGGGCAGCGCGACTTCGCAGACTTCATAACCGTCTTCCAACAGGCGATGCACCGTCGCGCGCTTCTCAGTGATCTCGTCAATCTTACTGACATAGGTGGCCAGCGAAAACTCGGCATGGATGGTTATGCCGGGGCCGGTCTGCGCGGTGTCGCCGTCAATGGCCTGCATGCCGCAGAAGACCAGGTCAGCGTTCAGTGCGTTCACGGCAGCGGCCAGCGCGTAGGAGGTGGCCCAGGTATCGGCTCCGGCAAAGGCGCGGTCTGAGAGCAGCACTGCCTCGTCAGCGCCCAGCGTGAGCGCCTCGCGCAGTGCGGCGTCCACCTGCGGCGGGCCCATGGAGATGACTGTCACGGTGCTTTCCACGCCCTGTTCAGCCAGGCGCTCCTTCACGCGCACGGCTTCTTCCAGCGCATACAGGTCGAATGGATTGATCTGCGATTCCACGCCTTCGCGCACGAGGGTGTTGGTTACCGGGTCAATCTTCACGTTCGTGGTCTGCGGCACCTGTTTGATGCACACAATGATCTTCATAGCGGCTCCAGTCACGGGACAGTGTCACGAGAGAGGCGTCATGCGGGAAGACTCCGGCATGGCGCCCGACACACTGTACCAGATTTTTCGAAAAACGAAAAGGGCAGCGGCGGCTACTGGAAGAGTGCCAGGCTAAGGGCCATCACCAGCATGCCACCGATGATGCCGAGAATCGCCTCGTGCGCCAGTTTCGTCTCTTGCTGCCCCGGTTCGCGATGATAACTCAATGGCAGGATTTCATCGAAGCTGATGAAGGTCATCAAGCCGCCCACGCCCGCGAGCATGCCGCCCATCACCGCTTCACGCACCCGCCAGCAGCGCCCCCAATGGCTCCGCCAGGCCGGAGAGAAGCGACACGCCAAAGGCCAGGCGGCGACTGCCCGTCGCCGCGTAAATAGGCAGCGAGACGGCGATGCCTTCCGGGATGTTATGGATGGCGATCGCGACGGCCAGCGCGATACCAAGTTTAACGTTCGCCGCCGCGGAGGCAAAGACAGCCATCCCCTCGGGAAAGTTATGGATCATCAAGCCAATGGCGG
>JAKIYB010000549.1:0-259 GCA_022708765.1 Armatimonadota bacterium
AGCCAGAGAGCGGCCAGCGGTGCCACGCCAAGGAGGATGCGCAGGCGCATTGGCCCCGGCGAAAGGCTGGCGGTGATGAGAGTGGCGAGAAGAATGAGCGCGGGCAACGCGGCTTCGCTGTTCACGCGCCAGCGATGGGCAGGGTCGGTGAAAAGCGCCAGCCAGAGCAGCGGCAGCGCCAGTAACGGCAGCACCCAGGCGTTCATCATCAGCAGGTAACCGAGCGCCTGGCCGATGCCCGCTCCGCCGGGCAAACCCC
>JAKIYB010000549.1:362-3068 GCA_022708765.1 Armatimonadota bacterium
AGGCGGGATCGCGTACCGGGGGGTAAAGCGCGAGCACGGTAAGGCCGATGGCAAGGATCGCGCCGGACAATCCCAGCGCGCGCCAGCGTGCGCGTACTCGCACCCAGCCGACGGCGTGCAGCGCCAGTCCCAGCGCCAGTCCCAATCCCGCCCACGGATTCGCGAGGCTGAGCGCCACCAGCGCGAGGCCAAGTGAGAGCCATGCCCCGGCCAGGTCGGCCAGGACGCGCGTGTAGCACAGCGCGCCGAGTACTACAAAGAAGGGAATCACGCTGCAGGGAGCGCAGGCGCGCAGCAGCACCAGCCATGGTACGCTGGCCGCCAGTAGCGCCAGCGCCCAGACCGCCGTGCCGCGCGAGACGCCCAGCCGGCGCGCGAGCGGATAGAGCAGCGGCAGCGCGGCGAAACCAAACATGGTAAGCGGCAGCCGCAGCATAACGTCGTAGCCAGGCTCAATATTGCCGAAGATGAGGACGGCCGCCGCGAGGAGTATCGCTCCGATGAGGAGATACGTCCAGCGCCGGCGCACGCTGTTGCGCTGCCAGGGTGATTTGAATGCAAGGTGCTTCTTGCCGCGCGCGGGCGCCGGCCGTGGCGCCGAATCCTTCCGAAGTGCTGTTGTCGCGTGTGCCATCGAAGCCTCCCAACCGCAAGGAGGTGCAAGCCGGGACCGAAACCTCTGCTTCAGCAGACACCGGGATTACTGAAAAGTTGCTAACACCTATTATACACGCATCCGCAAGAAGTGCGTGTCGAAGGCATAAAGAATTTATCAAGTATTCACTTCGTGGTTTGCGTATCTCACTCCACCGTCGTCACCTTTCCGCCGTAGCGAAACGCGCCGGCCACCAGCCCGCGCCGCTGTGCCAGCGCCGCCAACAAGCGTTCCTGGGTGATGGCCGCCGCCAGCGGGAAGAGCAGTTCGGGAACGGCGGGCACGCGCAGCACCTGGCAAGTCGCCGCCGGCAGGTCCATGGCGCCGTCGGTGAGCGCAATCACCCGGCTGCCCTTGCCCGCCAACTCCGCCGCCAGCCCGGCCATCAGCGCGTGAGTGCGTCCGGACGCCGGCAGGTAGATGAGACAGCGGTGCGTCGCGTCGGCCAATTCAAACGGGCCGTGGCGGAACGACCCGGCGGGGAAGGCGGTGGCGGAGATGCGCGTGCCCTCCATGAAGGTGAGCGCTGCCTGTCGCGCGCCGGCGATGGATGGCCCGCGGGCAATCATGTGCAGCGCGCGGGCGTCCGCCAGCAAGTCGGCGGCGCGTTCGATGCCGTCGGCATCCACCTCTCCGAGCACCCGCGACAGCCCGTCGAGGTTATCCAGCAGCGCCCGCGCCGCGTCGAGGCTTTCCAACGCGCGCGCCAGCAGCGCGAAGAGCGCCAGCGAGTTGGAATAGGTTTTCGTAGTGATCGTTTCTTCTATCCCGCCGCGCATCTGCAGCACGGCGCTGGCCGCGCGGGCGAGCGTGCTGTCGGCATTATTCGTGATGGCGAAAAACGGCGTGCCGGCATAGCGTTCCGCCAACTGGCGAATCTCCACGCTCTCGCCGGACTGGCTTACCAGCGCCACCCCATCCAGCGGGCGCGGGTAGTGCAGCAGTTCGCCGGCGTCCAACGTGTCGGCAGGAACGCCGGCTTCCGCCATCGCATGCAGTGCGACATGCGGGGTGTGCTCGGAGGTGCCGCTGCCGACAAAAGTGACGCGGCCAAGCGTCTTCGCCCAGACCATCCATTTCTGCAGTGCATGGTTGCCGTCCGCGCCGCGGTAATACGCCACCAGATCATGCAGCGCCGCCGGCTGCTCGTCAATCTCACGCAGGAAGGGGGAGTATGTCATCGGAAAGCCTCCGAGCGTATTCTTCCGCGCCGCCGGGCTATTTCCTGCGTGAAAAACGCCGCGCCCCGGTGGGGGGTACCGGGGCGCGAGTCGGTGCTGTCATGTTGCTGTCAAGGGGGCTAGTACAGGTCTACCACGTAGACGCCGTCTACCAGGCGCACGCCCTGTCGGGGGCGCTGGTCTTCATCATCATCATCAACATCAGCGTAGGCGTTGTCGGTATCATCATCGGTTACCACATCATCATCGGCGCCCGCCTCGTCATCTCCCGCGTCACCGGTTTCCGCATCATTATCATTATCGGCGATCTCGTCCTCGTTATTATTCTCACCACCATTCCCATTCCCGTTCCCGTTCCCGTTGCCGTTCCCATTGCCGTCGTCTTCGCGGTCATTCCCGCGACCGTTGTCGCGGTCGTCGCCGTCTTCCCAATCGTTGCCGTTGCCGTTATTGGCAGCGTCGTTATCCTGCGTGACATCATTATCATTCTGCGCCTCAACAGTGTTCGTGTCGTTTTGCTCGTCCTGCCCGTAGGCGTAGGCATTGCCCTCAGAATCCTGATTGCCGCCTTTCGCGGCCATTATCGGGGTGGCCATCACCAGCGCGAACAAACACATCAGAATGACTATCAGACCGTGGCGGGGGTAGCTCGGTCGTTGTTTCATGCCGAAACTCCTTTCCACGGCGGTTATTCCATAAGCTTACCGAGCGTTAACATTAATGCTGAAAAAAATATTGCCGTAGCGAGGCAAAGCATAAAAATCGCACGATGAAGAGGCTGGCTTCGCGGAAGACGCAAGGAATTACGCGGCGTCGGAGCCGCTGCAATGCGGGCAGGCGTCGCGGGAGTGGATGCGGCCGCAGGCGGGG
>JAKIYB010000054.1:0-3416 GCA_022708765.1 Armatimonadota bacterium
CGGTGAAAGCGCGCGACCGCCAGCCGGAGCCATGGTTCCACATGACCAGCAGGTAGTGCTCCGCGGGGAAGTTCGTCTTTCCCCAGGAGATGAATGACGCGAGTTGCGCGGGATCGCCCATGTCAACCTCGCCCATCATCTCCAGCACATTCGCGTCCAGCGCTGACGTCATGACCGAAGTGTCCTGGTCGTGGCGTACCACGAAGCGCCGCGTATCCGTCCAGTTGCCATTAGTGGTGTCCCAACCCGGCGCGCGGTCCATCTGCACGGCGATGGTCACCAGTTCGCTGTCCGGCACGGCTTCCATCTCGTTGACGTCCTGAACGCCATATTGCTCTAAATCGTTATCGGCGTTCAGGTAGACCAGCACCGTCCATTTACGTGTAACCGGCGTCAGCGTGCTGCTGGCGATATCAACCACCGCGTTGGCGTTCACCGTCACTGAGGCAGCGACCGTCTGGAAACCGGGAGCGGAAATCAGCAGCGTTCGCGGCCCGGTCGGCACGTTTGCCAATTGGAAGAAGCCGGTTTGATCTGTTTGCGTCGAAAGGTTCGTCCCCTGCACGCGAACTTCCGCGTTGGCAATAGGCGTGCCGTCCGCGCGTGTCATTGTCTGGATGGCCCCGTTCGCGGCAAAGACATAGCCCTGAATGGTGCCGACACTGATCGGAGGGACATGCCCCCCGCCACAACCAGCTAGCAGCAGCACGAGGGCCAATATGGCAAGAAACGCAAGCACGCGCGGCATGTGCATGGATGGTGAACCTCTACTTCGATAGTCACGTAAGTATACCCGGCTTCGCCGTACTCTATGCTGCCGGTACTGCCGTATTCGACACGTCGCTCGCCAGGTTGTCGAACGAGCGCGACAAGCGCCTTACGCGCGGCCTGGCAGTATCGCCAGAACGTCTCGCGCGATACCGCCGTAATCCTTGATGCCGCGGATATCCCGCCAACCGTCCGCAGCCAATTTCGCCTGCACGGCTGATGCTTGACCGTCGCCAACCTCCAGTGCCAGTAAACCACCCGGCCGAAGCACTAGAGGGCAGTCGGTGATCAGTCTGTTAATTAACGCCAATCCGTCTTCGCCGCCGCGCAGCGCAAGCGCCGGCTCATATACGCCGACTTCTGGCATCAATTCCGCCATCTGGGCGTCTGTGATATAAGGAAGGTTGGCAACGATGGCGTCGAGTGCCGTCACCCCCGCTTCGCGAAGAGGCGTGAGCAAGTTGCCGCGTAGAAAAACGATGCGCTCCCCCACCCCATGCCGCTCGGCGTTTCCGCGCGCAACGCACAAGGCGTCGTCAGAGAGATCAACCGCGCAGACCGTAGCCGCCGGCAGCTCCTTTGCCAGCGTTATCGCAAGAATGCCGCTGCCCGTGCCGATGTCCGCCAGCCGACGCGCGTCGGTCTCTCGCGCCCAGCGAAGCACTGCTTCCGCCAGCATCTCGGTCTCCGGGCGCGGCACCAGCACCGCCGGCGATACCGTGAACGGCCGACCATAGAACTCCCACTCGCCAAGGAGATAAGCGATAGGTTCGCGGCACAGGCGACGGGTAAGGAGCGCGATGAATCGCGCGGCCTGCTCCGCGTCCACTTCAAGCTCTGGATGCACGCGCAGCCGGATGCGCGAGATGCCCAGCACGTGTGCCAGCAACAACTCGGCGTCAAGGCGGGGGCTGTCGCATCCGGCTTGTTGCAGGCGGGCAATCGCGTCCGTCAATAACTCACGCGCGGTTGGCATGGTTCACCCTTCCAGCAACGCGCGCACCGTGGACTCCTCCATGGGCCCGATGGAGACGAAGGACCATTGTTCCAGATGGCAAAGGCTCTCCAGCACTGCATGCACGTCGTCAAGCGTCACCCGGTCAATCCGCTCGAGCAACGCGGTCAGCGGATAAACCTCGCCCCAGGTGAGCTGGTGCTGCGCCAGGCGCCGCATGCGATCCGCCGTACTCTCCAGCGCCAGCGCGACACCGGATTTCATCTGCGTTTTCGCCCGCTGCCACTCGCGTTCGGTCATCCCGCGCTCGCGCAAGTCGGTGATAACGTCACGTACCAGTCTGACGACATCGGAGAAGAGCTCCGGACTGGTAGCGCCGTTCGCGACCATCAGCCCGCTGTGACGAAAGCCCATCAGGTAGGACCCGATGTCATAAGCCAATCCGCGCTTTTCGCGCACTTCCTGGAAGAGGCGCGATGTCGAGCTGGCACCCAGTACGATATCGGCCAACGCCAGCGGGAAAATCCGGTCGTCCGCTGCGGGGAACGCGCGCGCGCCCCAGGTGAAATGCACCTGCTCCCCATCCTCTTCCTCGTGCAGTAGCGGCAGCTTCGTGCCGACGGCACCGCGGTCAAAGCCCTCGCCGTCCCGCGGAAGATCGGCAAACGCGTTGGCAACGCGCGCGACCACATCGTCGTGTTCGAGCTTGCCGGCGGCGGTGATGATGACGAGGGACGGCGTGAAATGCCGCCGCCAGCAGGCGACGAGTTGGTCGCGGGTGAACCCGCGTATACTTTCCTCCGTGCCGAGAATCGCATGTCCAAGCGCCCCGCCGTGCCACAACGCCGCCATGATGAGATCGTAGATGCGCTCTTCCGGCATGCCCTCATACTTGCGGATTTCTTCGATGATGACCTGACGCTCGCGTTCCAACTCGTCGGGAGGAAAAGTACTGTGGCAGACCAGTTCCGAGAGAATGTCAATGGCGGCGGGAAGCTGCTCGGCCAGTACCCGCGCGCCAACGTGGGTGAGTTCGCGCTCGGTATACGCGTCTACATGCCCACCGATGTCCTCAATGGCCGCCGCCAGCGCGTAAGCATCATAATGCGCTGTTCCTTTGAAGAGCATGTGCTCCAGGCAGTGCGCGATGCCATGTTCGTTCGGACATTCATCCGAGGATCCTGCGTCCGCCCATACCCCCAGCGCCACCGACTCAACATCCGGCATCGCTTCCGTAATCACCGTCAATCCGTCCGGCAGCACCGTCCGACGGATGGCATCCACGCGTTCGCCCAACACAACCCCTCGCTATGCTATAGAATCACGGCATATTCTACTCCAGTTTGTCCATCCGCGTCATCCTGAAAAGAACACCGCGAGCATACCCATGCGTGATTTCTCTCACGGCAGCAATACCAGCATCATCACCAACGCGAAAAACGCCAGCAGTAGCAGCACCGCGAATACCCAGGCGCCCAGGCTGATAACTTCCCTCCGACGGTCCATTTCGATATCCTGCATCCCGTCCTCCACAATTGCCGTGTGTCTCCCGCGTTCTGCCCCGGTCTGCCGTCGGATAAAGCCGCTAAGTGACAATAGCCTGAGACAAGTGTGGGGCGGACACGACGGTCCACCCCACGTGCAGTCGCAGCCCCAGAAGATAGTCACACTAATGGCCGGATAATGCGGTCAA
>JAKIYB010000054.1:3453-3725 GCA_022708765.1 Armatimonadota bacterium
GATCGCCGGCACGTCACGGAAGAGCCGCCACGTCTCGACATGCTCCACGCTGGCACCCGCTTCCAGGATATCCAACGGCCCGAGGCTCTCGACTTCCAGCATCTCCTCATTGCTGAACGTTTGGAAATTGCACCCGAAATCGGGGTATTCCTCGAAAGGCAGCAGGTCAAAATACTTCACGAAGAGCGTGCCATGTACAAGGTATGCCGCCCAGCCTTCTTTCAGCAGCATGCCGAATTTCCCCGGCCCTTTCGCCGCATCCTGGGTGAAGG
>JAKIYB010000054.1:3735-13932 GCA_022708765.1 Armatimonadota bacterium
TCTGCGTGCGGACGCTTCTCCGGCAATGGAACGATGGCCACGCCGCCGGCATCCATCACCGTTGGCGCCCACGGTGCCACCATGATGTCCCATGCGCCAAGATTGATCAGCCGGTGGGTCAGCATCACCTCGTTGCCATCTTCG
Source organism: Armatimonadota bacterium (assembly GCA_022708765.1). Taxonomy (GTDB): domain Bacteria; phylum Armatimonadota; class Hebobacteria; order CAIYQO01; family CAIYQO01; genus JAKIYB01. The sequence continues at coordinate 3,880 of JAKIYB010000054.1, forward strand.
GACATAAGGATATCAAGCTGTTTCTGAATGCCATTTTCTTTTTCTGGCGCCGGTATCAATCGAATACTCATAGGGCCGAGTTCCTGCAGTTCAACAGGCCCATTATCCGGCGAATAACTTCGGGGCTTCTCCTCAGGCGCCAACCACAACCGGTGCCCGCCGCGTATCATCCACTCGCTCTCGCCAGTACCGCCCATTTGCTCCGGGAACTCCTTGAAAACGTTCGGCCCGCCGGTGAAGCCGCAGCGGATAACACGTGGCCCAACATCCAGCGTTGCGACCACTTCAATCTGCCCGTTGGAGAGTTTAACGTTATTGGCCCAGCCGCCATAAGCGATGCGTTCGATCATAAGGAACTCCTTTGCTCTACGGTGTTATCCCTTTATTCGGCTCCTGAAGGCTGATTCCTTCCTTCCGCTGTATGTGACAGTTCCGTAGAGAGGAAGTGCCTGCCCGGTGTTGAATTTTACGCATGCATTACAGACGCGCTCATTGATTGCACATCAAGAGCAGCGCCGGTTTGCCATCAGCGATGTGTGGAGTAGAGTCAATGACCGCGTCCCAGCAGTACGAAGCAATTTCCGCCTCTGTAGCGCATGAATCCACCTTCTCCTTCGGTCTTGTCACGGATCTGCATTACGGGATGTCTGCCTACGGTAATCGCGACTGCCCGGGGGCGTTGGCACGCCTGCACGCAACGCTGGCGGCTTTTGCCGATGCCCGCATCGAGCTGGTGGTAAACCTGGGTGATGCAATAGACGATGCGCCGAGTGTTGCGGCGGAATTGGCGCTTTGCGCCGAGGTGCGTAAGGCTTTTGATGCGTTTCCCGGCGAGGTATTGCACGTTATCGGTAATCACGACGTCGCTATGTTGAGCAAAACGGAGTTCCTCGCCGCCATGGGCAGCCGATATCCCGCGTATTACAGCCTCGATGTCTTTGGTGTTCACTTCGTGTTGCTCGATGGCAACTGTCGTGAGGACGGCACGGATTTCGACCGGGGCAACTTCTCCTGGGATAACGCGTGGGTATCCCCGGCACAGATGGAATGGTTGGCGGACGACCTGGCTGCCGTGAATCGTCCAACGCTGCTCTTCTGCCATGAGTGTCTGGACGAGACCGCGGATGACCCCCACGTGCTGCGCAACGCGCCGGATGTCCGTAGTGTACTGCGCCGGCATCCCAATATCCACGCTGTCTTCCATGGGCATTATCATCCTGGACGTCATACAAGCATTGACGGCATTCCCTGCCATACCCTCCCGGCACTGGTCACCGGCGTCGGGACAGAAACCGTTGGCACGGTCGCCACATTACGAGCCGACGGCACTGTCATCGCTCGCTCGTTATGATTTGCATCTGCGCCAATCGGCGTAATCTGCGGTTTCCCCCTTCCCTCCCTTGCCATTCACCGGCACGGATTGGTACACTAACGGCGCCATGATGACCACCGATGCACCATCACCGGACCTGCTGGGAGCCCTGGAGTGCCTGATGTTTATGGCGACGCGGCCGCTCGGACTGGGCGAGTTGGCGGAATTGCTGAATATCTCCGCGCCCGCCGTGCGCCAACTGCTGGAGTCGCTGGAGGGGCGCTACCTCGGCATGCAGGTGGTGGAGGTGGCCGGCGGCTGGCAGCTTGCGACGAAACCGCAATTCGCCGAGTATGTGGCGCAGATGCACCGTCCACCCAAATTCCGCCTCTCTCCCTCCGCGCTGGAGACGCTGGCCATCATCGCCTATCGCCAGCCCATCACCCGCCCGGAAATCGAGCAGTTGCGCGGGGTGAATTGCGACAGCGTGGTCGCCACGCTCATTGACCGCGAGTTCATCTGCGAGCGCGGGCACCGCAACGCCCCTGGCCGGCCGATGATGTATGGCACCACCGATAAGTTTTTACAGATGTTCGGCCTCGCCAGCCTGGATAGCCTGCCCGATCTCGCCACTTTCATCGAACAGCAGCAGGCGACGACGATGGAAGGATATGTGGCGGAGGAGTGAAGTGGCATTGAAAAGTGAAAAGTGATAATTGTAAATTTGATAATGCGTGACCGGTTATCGTTTTCACCTGTTCATGACTCCAACACCGACACCATTCAGCAATTCACAATTTGCATTTTCCAATTTTCAATTCCTGAATGATAGAGGAGTTCCCCCATGCTTCATGATATGTTCGACGCCGCGATGCTGCAGAGCATCCGCCCTATCGTTGACCTGGCGCTGGCCGAGGATCTGGGCACCGGTGACGTCACCTCGGCGTCCGTCATCCCGGCGGATGCGGTATCTGAGGGCTTCTTCCTCGCTAAGGCGCACGGCGTGCTCGCTGGCATGCCGGTGGTCTCACTGGTGCTGCACCGCGTGGACCCGCGTCTGCACCTGGTGCTGCTCACCGAGGAGGGCGCGCGGGTGACCGCCGGCCAGAAGCTTGCCGAAGTCTCCGGCCCCACGCGCAGCCTGCTTACCGCCGAGCGAACCGCCCTGAACTTCCTGCAGCGCATGAGTGGCATCGCCACCGCCACCGCGCGCTACGTGGAGGCGGTGCGAGGCACGAACGCGCATATCGTTGATACCCGCAAAACCGCCCCCGGCCATCGCGTGCTGGATAAATACGCCGTGCGCATGGGGGGCGGCAGCAACCACCGCTTCAATCTCTCCGATGGTGTGCTCATCAAGGATAACCACGTCGCGGCGATGGGCGGCGTCGAGCAGGCCATTCAGGCCGCCCGTGCCAACGCACCCCACACATTGAAAATCGAGGCGGAAGTGACCACCGTCCGCATGGCGGAAGAGGCCGTCGCCGCCGGCGCCGATATCATCCTCCTCGACAAGATGAGCTTCGATGAGATGCGCGCCTGCGTGCGAATCGCCGCCGGCAAAGCGCTCACGGAAGCCTCCGGCGGCGTCACTCTCGACCGCGTCCGCGCCATCGCCGAATGCGGGGTGGATTTGATCTCCATCGGGGCGCTGACGCATTCGGTAACGGGATTGGATATTTCGCTGGAGTTGTAAAATCGCACCTGTTCGTTGGTAGTGCGCCTCGCAGCGGGCGGAGTGGCGCAGCATTCAAGCACTGGAGCCACGGAAATAGAGGGAAAATATGATGTCATATAACGTTTCCTGTGCAATCCTCATCCTCTTGCTGGCATCAGCGCTTTTGCCCGCCTACGCTGTTGAAAACGCCGCTGCCCCCGCGATGTATTACTCCCAATGGGGCACCCCAATCTGCGATGACACGGCGACCAATAAGACGCAGCCCCTCATCGCGATCAGCGGACTCGTCTATTCCGACCAGAACGGCGATGGACGCCGTGATGACGGGGAGCCGGGTTTGCCGGATATCTGCGTCTCCAACGGGGAGCAGGTGGTGAAAACCGGGCCTGATGGCGCGTATACACTGGCGGCGGTGCAACCGGGCGTGCATCGAGCGATCTTCGTCACCGTACCGTCGGGATACCGTATCGGCGGTCGCTTTTATCAGCTCATTCCCGCCAAGTGCGATGGCATGACCGCGGATATCGGCCTGGTGCCCGACCACGACTCGTTGAACCCCAATTACGCTTTCGCGCACGTCACCGATACGCACATTACCCGCAAAGGCGTGCCGGCCTTTGAGGAGATGAAGGCGCTGCCGATTGCCTTCATCGTGGTGACGGGCGACATGACGAATAACCGCGAACTGGACGCCTTTCAGGACGCGGCGTCCCGCTCACCCTTTCCCGTCATGGCGCTGCCGGGCAATCACGATGTGCTGGTCAACGGCTCCGGCGCGCTTGCGCCCGCACTCGGTACGGACGCGGGCTATGAAACGATACTCGGCCCGAAATACTACTCATTCGACTACGCCGGTCGCCATTATGTCTTCCTCAACAGCGTGGAGGACATGCCGCGGCAGATGGTCTGGTTGAAAAACGATCTGGGCCTGCAGCCGGAAGGGATGGAACTGCTCATCTTCCAACATTTCCCGCCCACCACCGCGCAGATGGCACTCTATAAAACCTATCACGCCCGCGCGGTATTCAGCGGGCATACCCATGCCAACCGCGTGTTTAGGGACGGCGAGACGCTCTATGTCAACACCCCACCGTTTTTCGGCGGGGGACTCGATTTTAGCCCGCGCACATTCCGGGTTGTCAGCTTGAAAGGAAATCAAATTTCGCTCGAAAGCTATGCGTCAGGATTCGGCCAGCACAGTCTTGCCGAAACGGGACCGTCACCCGCCGAATCACCGGCGCGCATGACTGCCGTGCGGCTGCGCCGCGACTGGCCCATGTTCAAAGGCGACCCCGCGCGCGCGGGAGTGGCAAGGGATGCCGTGACGCCGCCATTCATCGTCGCCTGGCGCCAACCGCTCGGTCTCACTATACACATGGCGTCGCCGGTCATCGGCAACGGGCTGGTCTATATCGGCGCAGGCGATGACACTCGCGCGGAACGTTCGGGCGTGTATGCCCTCGACGCGAAAACGGGCGCGGTGCGCTGGCATTACCCCACGCTGGCGAAGGTGGCGCACAGCGTGACGCTGGCGAAGGATACGGTGCTGGCAACCAGCAACGACGGCATGCTCTATGCCATCAACGCGAAAACAGGGGAGAAACGCTGGAGCTACGCATTGGGCAATCCGCATGACTGCTGGCTGTATACCGCGCCGGTCGTCGCCGGGAAGCTGGTCATTTGCGGTACGGCGCAGCACTTCACCGCGTTAGAGTTGGCCACCGGCAAGCCGCGATGGCGCATGCCATCGGAAAGCGCCGGCCACTGGCCCACCTACAGTTCCCCCGCCGTGCTGGGCGATACCGTGTTTGGCGCTTTCCCCGGCTCCGGCGCCTTCGCCTGCGATGCGCGAACGGGAGAGCGTCACTGGCGGGCGGACAAAAGCATCGTCATCAGCTCGAATGGCGCACCCACTCTTGCCGTGAGTGAAAACACGGTGTTTGTGCGCACGAATAGCACTCTCTTCGCGCTGGATGCCGCAACCGGCACCGAGCGCTGGCGCTACGCGAATAAAGGCGGAGCGTCCTCGCCGGTGACGACCGGACCGGCCGTCTTCCTTGGCATCGGCAACGGCGCCATCGTAAAACTCGACGCAGACACCGGCAAAGAGCTGTGGACCTATACGCCCCCCGCCGCGCAGCGCCCAGCCGGTCGGCCACGTCCGCTGTTTGATGCCCGGCTCATTGCCACGCCCATCATCTCCGGCGACATCATCTACGCCTGCACCACGGACGGCCTGTTGCTCGCGATCAACGCCGAAACCGGCGCCGAACGCGCCGTCACCGCGCTGAACGCCCCCGTCACCGCCTCGCTGGCCATCTCCGGCAACACCATCTTCCTCGCCTCGTATACCGGCACGGTGTATGCGCTGGTCTCGACGGCGGAATGATAATTCGTTCAGGGAGTGGCGCCGCCCCGGCCGTAGCCATAGCATAGCCTGGAAGTTGATCTGTCCTCTATTCTTCCTGCCTGAGTTTTTCTATTTCGCGCTGATACCAGGCTGTGCGGCGGGCGTAGGCCAGGTCGTAGGCGCTGTTGCCGTTGGCGGGAAAGAGGTAGGGCGGTACGCGCGTTTCCTCCAATGGGGTGACCCGGCGCAGTGCGCTGCCATCGAAGTTGCAGACATACAGGCAGCAGGTTTGCTTGCCGGTTGCGTCTTTGGGCGTGAGGCCGGTGAAGGCGATCTGCTCGCACGTCGGGCTCACGGTGGCTTCATGGATGGTCAAGGGTTGCCGGGTTGTCGGGTCCGTCAGCGTCAGGGTGAGCTTCGTGCGGGTTTTGTCGGCCAGCGTCACGATCTCCAGCCCCTCGGCGGTCGAGAGGAGGACGCGCGTGCCATCCGGAAACGGGCTGATGCGCGTGATCCGCGGGACATCCGTGACCACCAGCGCCGGATGGACAGTCGTGGTGATGGTAGTGGGGAAACGGTAGAGCTGGCTGGTGACGCGTTCGGTGAACGGGTCTTCGGGATTGCGCTCCCGGATATGGTGCGCGAACAGCACATGCGTGCCATCGGGCAACAACACCGGTGCATTGTCCTCACCGCGCAAGTCAATGGCGCGCTGCACTTTGGTCGGTAGGCCGGTTGCGGGATCGAGCTGGGTGATGTAGACTTCCAGGTCGCCGTGCCGCGTGGAGAGAAAGGCGGCAGTCTGGCCGGCAACGGACAGTTGCGCGAAGGTATTGGGCCGACCGCCGACGGTCCGATAGGCGCCGGTCTGGAGGTTGAGGACATTCCAGCGCTCCTCGGCATCGGTATAGAGGAGCGTCATGCCGTCAGCCGTGAGCGCCAGCGCCCCCACATCCCGGTAGTGTATTCCGTAGGACCAGCCGGGGTCGAGCCAGCGCAAATGTGTTCCATCCAGATCACAGACCGCCGCGGCCCACCGCCGGTACCACCAGGGCGCGCCGGCATGCTCGCGGTTCGTGCGAAAATAGAGCCGGGTGCCGGTAGCATCCCAGACCGGCCAGCGGTCTTCACCGATGGTGGATTTCGTCAGGAATCGCCGGGCTTGGTCGGCCTTCGATTCTCGGAGTTCATGCAAGCGTTCCCGTGTCCAGAGTCCGGTCCGGGCTCGGAAGACCGTATCGTTGGTGTCTTGATAGGTGATGTGGGCGACAGGGACGGTGGCGTCCGGCCTTTCCAGAACGCCGCGTTGGATAAAATATAACTCGTAGAGTTTAAACCATGTTTGTTTATCCTTGTCCGTGAGCAAGTCAAATCGACGAGCGACATGCGCCAACTCCACGTCAGCCTGCTCGATCTCCAGCAGTTTCGCGGCTTCGAACTGAAAGCGCGCAAGCACCGCGGAAAACGGTTGGCGCAATGCGGGAAACTGCGCGGGATTGACCATCAGTCCACAGGCCGTGAACTGACCCGTCGCCACATCAATCATCGCATGAAGAGCCCAACCAGCACCAAAATCATCGGCGCCGATACCGCCAAGCCGCAATACCAGATGCCCATCGCCTTGTACCAGGTCTTCGACAAGATCGAGTTCCACTTTCGCGGTGCGTGTAAAGTATTTCGGGTATTGGCGTTGCCCCAAAGCCGTAAGCCGATCAAGGATGTGCTCGAATGACAGCACGGTGTCGTCGGGTAGGGCGACACGGGGAACTTCGAGTTCCAGCAATTCCACATACTCACCCGGGTACCGGATGATGGCGTAACCCGTAATGCCATGCTTGGGGTAGGAAATGTCAAACGAATATTGCCCGGTGAGTTGGGTGACTCGCGAATAGGTGATGACGCCCTTTTCGCCTGCCGGCACAGATAAGGCCGGATCCGTGAGGAAATGTTCCAGCAGTGTCCGGCATTTCGCAATGATCGCATGCTGCTGAGGTGCTGGGGCAGGCGCTGCCCCGTGAAGTGGAACTGCCAGCAGCGCCACAACAACACCAAACCACACAACACACCGCAACAGCCGTTTGCGCCAGACCATGGCCTACCTCCTGGATTATATGCATCCTTCCCAGGTGAGCGGGCGGTAAACCTGCGTGTCGTCCCCTTCCCGGCGCATTGATGAGCCGGGAAGCGGACGATGCGGAATGAAAATCCGCGCTCCCAGGGTCTACCCCTTAATCACCCCCACCGGCACCATCTTCGCCACGCGCTTGGCGACGCCGGCGCATTCCATCGCCTGCACTACGCGGTCAATGTCTTTATAGGCTTCGGGGGCTTCTTCCGCGAGGCCTTCCCAACTGCCGCCGTGGACGTAGACGCCCTGTTTGCGCAGGCGCTGCTGGAGTTCCTTGCCCTGCACCTGCTTGATGGCTGCGGAGCGGCTCATCACGCGGCCGGCGCCGTGGCAGGAACTGCCGAACGTCTTCTCCAGCGCCGCCGGCAGGCCGACGAGCACGTACGACGCCGGGTGGCCGACCTCGCGGTAGGCCTCCGGCACGTCGGCATGGCCCGCCGGGAAGCAGCGCGTGGCCCCCTTGCGGTGGATGATGAGCTTGCGCGGCTGCCCGTCTACCTCATACGTTTCGCGCTTGACGATGTTGTGCGTCACGTCGTAAACCTGCCGCAGGTGCGCGTCCTCGCCCAGCACGTCGAGGAAGACTTTGCGCGCGAGGTGCGCCATCACCTGCCGGTTCGCCCAGGCGTAATTCGCCGCGCAGGCCATCGCCGAGAAGTAGCCCTGCCCCTCCGGCGAGGTGAACGGCGCGCAGACCAGTTCGCGGTCCGGCACGGTAATGCCGTACTCTCGCATCGGCTGTTGAAAGCCGCGCACGTAATCGGTGCAGACCTGGTGCCCCAGCCCGCGCGAGCCGGAGTGAATCCACACCACGAGCTGCCCCTTGAAGAGCCCGAAGACGCGCGCGGTCGCCTCATCGAAAATCTCCGCAACCCGGCCGATTTCGATGAAGTGATTCCCCGACCCCAGCGTGCCGCACTGCCCCGAACCGCGTTTCTTCGCCGCCTGACTCACCGCGTCCGCTCGCGCGCCGGCAAGGCAGCCGCGCTCCTCGGTATGCGCCAGATCGTCCGGCAGGCCATAACCGAGTTCGACGGCATACTGCGCCCCGCGCTCCAGCAGCATATTCAGCCTGTCACCCTCAAAATGCAGTTCCCCGCCGCGCCCCACCCCACTCGGCACCCCTGCGAAGAGCGCATCCACCAATGCCTCGATGCGCGGCTTCACGCTGCCGAAGGAAAGGTCGGACGCCAGCAACCGCACCCCGCAGTTGATATCATAACCCGTCGCGCCCGGCGAGATGACGCCCGTCTCCTCGTCCATCGCCAGCACGCCGCCGATGGGCGGCCCGTAGCCCTGGTGGATATCCGGCATCGCCAGCGCGTATTTGGTAATCCCCGGCATGCAGGCGGTGTTGACGAGTTGTTCCAGCCCGCGGTCATGCGACGCCGCCTCTAGAATCGCTTCATCGGCGATCAAGCGCGCCGGCACCCGCATGTCGTCGCGATACGACCGCGGTATCTCGTAAACGCACTCCTCAATCTGCTGCACATCCGTGAGGGTAATCATACATCAACTCCATTGTATTGCCTTGCCTCCTCTACCCCTGGGAGAGGGGGTTGGGGGTGAGGGTTATTCGCCGCTCATACATCGAACACGATATGCGCCTCCGCGCCCGCCTCCGTTTCCGTAATCGTCAAATCATGATATGTCGCCGCTTTGATCGTCTTCAGTTTGCGGGTGGTGGCGCCGCCGGTGACGGTGGCGGTCAGCGTCGTTGGCGAAAGGGCGTTGACGCGGAAGTCCGCGTAGGTTTCGCCTTCCACCTCGTGCAGGTAGATCAGTTCGTTCAGCCAGTCCACCAGTAGGCTTTCCAGATCTACCGATTCCAGCGCGATCTCCCGCGTCCGATCCCGCGCAGCTGGCGACTCCGTCATCATCTGAAACAGCGCACGAGCGGCATTAGCGAACAGCACTGGTAGGTCGCCGCCGCGCACCACAACCGCCAGATCCGCCGTGTGCTCCACGCGCTCGAAAAAGGACATCGTGTCAACCCCTCTCAAAAGTGCCTGAGTATACGAACGCCCTGCGGTGATGTCAACATTTCAGCAGGAGATTGCACTTCCCTTTCCGAATGATACAACGGATACTATCGAGAGACGAGGTTACCATGCTCAATTACGATGTCAAAGATGCGTCGCTGGCGACCGCCGGGCGCCAGCGCGTGGAGTGGGCCGCGCAGGAAATGCCCGTGCTGCGCATTATCCGCGAGCGCTTTGAGCGCGAACAGCCGCTGCGGGGGCAGGTGCTGGGCGCGTGCCTGCACGTCACCACCGAAACCGCGAATCTGATGCTCACGCTGAAAGCCGGCGGCGCGGAGTGCTACCTCTGCGCGTCGAACCCCCTGTCCACGCAGGACGATGTCGCCGCCTACCTCGCGCTGGAAGCGGGCATCCCCACCTTCGCTATCAAAGGTGAGGACAACGACACCTATTATCGCCATATCGCCGCCGTCCTCGACCGGAAGCCGACGATGACGATGGACGACGGCGCCGATTTGGTGACGGTGCTGCATACCCAGCGCCGCGAGCAATTGCCGCTGGTCATCGGCGGCACCGAGGAAACCACCACCGGCGTGGTGCGAC
>JAKIYB010000550.1 GCA_022708765.1 Armatimonadota bacterium
GATCCGGAATCGCTCGCGGCGCTCACCGCGCTCCAGGCGATAGCGGGGCATGGTTTGCGCATCATCGCCGCCGCCGATTCGGACGATGAGGGTATGCCCGCGGTGCTGAAGCGATTCATGCGCCAGAAGGGGACGATTATCGCGCTGCCGCCGCTCAGCGAGACACAGGTACTCGACTTCCTGCGTGAAGTAACCCCCACTGTCGCGCTCCCTTCCATCGCCGCGCGCCTGTACCAGGAGACCGCGGGATTGCAGCTCTCCATTGAGGCTACTCTGCGCGCGTGGGTCGAGGATGGCCTGCTCACGCTGAACGGCAGCCGGTGGGAGTTTTTTCCCGAAAAGGTGCCCGCCGCGGAAGAGATCGGCCTCAGCACTGAAGATCGCGCGGCACTGGGGCAGGCTGCCCTTGCCGGTTCCTGCTCGTTACCGTTCCTCGCCGCCCTGTGGAACCTTCCAGAGGAACGTGCGCGTCTGTTAGTGGATCGCGCGCGGGCACTGGGATTCCTCAGCCCTCTCGATCTCGACAATCCTGAACAGGTGCAGTTTCACGACCCGGACGAAGCATCGGCCTTCGCGCAAGCGCTGCCGGAACCGCAGCGGATCGCCACGCATGCCGCCATCGCGGCGATCATGGAGGCACAATCAAGCGGGCAGTCAGAGGATTTTTATCGCGAACTGGCGTATCATTACAACGCCTCGGGGCAGGCCGAACGGGCGCAACCATACTACCAGGTATTGCAGCCGATCATTCTGGCTTCACCTGCAACCGCGGCGACCGTGCGCGCCGACATGGAGCGCTGGGACATCCCAGCGCCCGCGCCGGTGACGGCGGAGGATATCCCAGTTTTGCTGGAAGCGGTTCAGCTTATTCGCATGGCGGGAGTGAAGCTGCGGCTGTATCCCGCCAACAGTCCCATCGTCCAGCGCGCGTCGCGCGAAGCCATCGTGGCTTTGGAGCAACTGCTCTCGACGCGACCAAGTCTGGTTATCGCGTTTGATGGAAGCAACGTTGCGTTTGATGGGCAAGTGTTCAGCCGGCGTGATGTCCAGATCGCGGTGAAAGATTTTCAGACCTGGATGACGGAGGGGCGAGTGCGCGCTATCGGTTTCGCTCCCGGCGTGGCGGAAGGCGAGTTAACGGAGTTCCTCAAAGCGATGGTGCTCTTCGAGTTGAATGACCAGAACACCACACTGGCTGATGTCCTGCTGCCTCTGCCGTTGGTGAATATCAAAGTACTGTCGCGCGACATGCAGACCGACGCCACCGCGACACTTTACCCTCCCGGCGGCGGCGGTGGCACCATTCCGCAAGGCTTCATGTCCGGCAGCCTGCCGCCGGGCATGCTGGGAAGCGGCGGCGCGCCGTCTCAGCCAGGCGGAGGTGACGGGGGAGGTGCCTTTGACCTCAATGCGCTGCTCTCCAACGCGGGCAGCTTGCCGCCCCCACCGGCGATAGACACCGGGAAGGCCTCACCCGCGGAAGCCAGCGAGCCGCCGATTGATCCAGCAGCGCTGCTGGCGAACCCCACGAACGTTGATCCCGCCAGTTGGAATCACCTCTCCGGTATGATTGACCGGGTACCCGCCCCCGCGCGCCGTTTAATGATGGCGAATCTTACGCGCTGGTTACGCGAGCAAGAGGTGCGGGAGGATGGGGCACCGGCATGTCCCACGGGTTTAGATCACCTGCTTATCGAGCGCATCAACACAGAGACGGATCTGATTGCGCTGCGCGAGACGGCGCTCACCGCGGAAAAGCGGTTGGAGCAGTTAATGTTAAGCCGGGCGTGGGACGAGATGATCGCACTGTTGGAGCCAATTCGCGCGCGACTGGCACGTGACCGCAGTACCGACGTGCAGCGCCAGCTTGGTGGCGTGCTTGACCGTATTGGGGAAGGTACCGCACTGCGCGGTCTGATTGATCAGAGTGTGCTGAGTCCCGGCAGTCTGGATCGCGTGCGCCGGGTCGTGGTACTGCTGGGCGAGCGCGCCATGCGCCCGCTGGTGAATACGCTGAAGCAGGCCACCGCCATGCAGGAACGCGTGCGATTGATGCAATTGCTTCGCGAATTCGGCGACACGCAACAACCGCTGCTGCTGGACGAACTGCGCTCGCCGAATGTCTGGTATGTCTACCGCAACCTGTTACAGGTGCTGGAAGAGATCGGAACGCCGGACGCGTTGCCGACTATCGCCGAAAAGCTTCACCACGACGACGCGAGGGTACGGGCGGAGGCGGTGTCGGCCGCGGTCCGTATCGCGAAGGAGCAGGCAACACCGTATCTACTCACGGGCCTGCAAGACGCCGATGCGGACGTGCGCGCCCGCTCGCTTTCTCTCGTCGGCTTTTGCCCTTCCACACGCGTCCTGGAGCAGGTGCTTCGCCTGCTTGTGCCGCCGCGCCTTGGGAAAGACGAACCGGAAAGCGTGCAACTAGCGGCGGTGTTGGCGCTCGGACAGTTCGACGCGGAGGATGCGTATCATGTGCTGACGGAGATCATCCAACCCCGCCTGTTCTCGCCATACCGCCGTAAAAGCGAGGAAGTGCGCAGTGCCGCCGTTTCCGCGCTGGTGAACCATCTGGACCGCCCCGGCGCGGCGGATGTGCTGCAAGCGGCAATGCGTGACCGTTCCATTCCGATCCGGCAGACCGCGCAGCGCATCTGGCAGCAATATCAACGCGAAGGCGGCAAGCCAGCCGGCTAGTCTCTCGGCGATGTTTGCTCTAGCCGCGTCTCCCTGAATCGTGTATCCTGTAGGGGAGGATACGACCGTCCATGAAGATGACGCTGGGATTACATGCCTATTCGCTGGTACTTGCGGCGGGCGAGTATCGTCCCGTCGGCCGAGGAGTCATGACCGCCGGCGATATGCTGGACAAAGCGAAGAAACTCGGACTGGGCGCCGTGCAACTCGCGCGCGCCCAGGTAGCGTCGGATGACCTGGTTGCGTTGGCGAACCTGGGTAAAAAGGCGCGCGACCTGGGGCTGGCACTCACGCTCTCCACTAATCAGTTATCCGGTGAACATCTGGTCACGATGATCCACGCCGCGCAC
>JAKIYB010000551.1:0-2739 GCA_022708765.1 Armatimonadota bacterium
TTCAGCATCAGCGGGCCGAAGAGCGGCATCCGCATGCGCAACCGATCCACCACCAGCCGTCCGCCAGGGGTGCGCGCGAAGCGCCGGAACCCGAAAACGAGCAGCGCGACACCCAACGCGATGGCCCACCCCCAGCGGCCGAGGAAGCCGGAGGTATTGAGCAGGATGAGCGTGGGCAGCGGCAGGGCCTGACCGAACTCATCGAACATCGTGGCGAAGCGCGGCACCACCAGCGTCACCAGCAGGATAATCGCCAGCGCGCCGGCGATGACCAGCAGGATAGGATACATCAGCGCCCCGCGAATCTGCATCCGCCGCGCTTGCTCCTGCTCCTGGTAGTCCGCCAGCCAGTTCAGCACGGTGGAGAGCTGGCCGCTGGCCTCGCCCGCCTTCACCATATTCACGAAGAGTGGCGGAAAGACGTCGCGATGCTCGCCAAGCGACTCCCACAGCGTGCTGCCGGCATGCACATCCTGCTGCATCTGCCCCAGCACGGCGCGCAGCCGCGGATTCTCCGTGTGCGCGGTGAGCGCGGCGAACGCCGACATCAACGGCACGCCCCCCGCCACCAGATTCGCCAATTGCCGGGTGAGCACCGCGACATCCGCCGCCATATTGCGCCGGCCGAACAGGCTGCCGCCGCCGGCGCGCGGAGGCACCGCCTTCTTCGCCTTCGCCGGCTCCACCGCCGTCGGGAAGATGGCGCGCGCCTTCAGCAGCGCCGTCGCGTTCGCCGTGTCCTCCGCGACGAGCTCCCCGCTCACGGCTTTGCCGTTCTGATCCAATCCTTTATAGGCGTATGTTGTGGGCATACTGTGACCGACTTGTCCTTAAATTATCCGAATCCGTGCGCTCCATCACTCCACCGGCTCAATATCGTCCTGCCGCGTCACACGCACTACTTCTTCCAGCGTGGTAACGCCCAGCAGCACTTTCCGCCAGCCGTCCTCGCGCAGAGTGCGCATGCCGTGCTGGCAGGCGATGGCGCGGATGACGGCCGCGGGGGCGCGGTCCATGATAAGCGGGCGGATGGCATTGTCCATCACCAGCAACTCGTAGATGCCGGTGCGGCCGCGATAACCGCTGTGCTTGCACTGCTCGCAGCCGCGCCCCATATACAGCAGGTCGCTGTCGCCCAGCGGAAATTCGCTGTCCGCCAGCTCCAGGCGCTGCGTATCCATGTCCGGGCGCGGCGCCTTGCAGTTCGGGCAGATGGTGCGCACCAGTCGTTGCGCCACCACCGCCTCCACCGACGACGCCACCAGGTACGGCTCGATGCCCATCTCCAGCAGGCGGGTGACGGCGCTGGCCGCGTCATTGGTGTGCAGGGTGCTGAAGACCAGGTGGCCGGTGAGCGCCGAGTGGACGGCGATCTCCGCCGTCTCGCCGTCGCGAATCTCCCCCACCATGATGATGTCCGGGTCCTGGCGCAGAATGGAACGCAGTCCGGCGGAGAAGGTGAGGCCGATCTGCGGGTGTACCTGAATCTGGTTCACGCCGTGCAACTGGTACTCGATGGGGTCCTCAATGGTGAGAATCTTCTTCTCCGTCGAGTAGGCGGCGGTGAGCGAGGCGTAGAGCGTCGTCGTCTTCCCGGAACCCGTCGGGCCGGTGGCGAGCACCATGCCGTGCGGCAGCGTGATGATTTGTTCGATCTTCCGATAGGTATCCGGCAGCATGCCGATATCGGGCAGGCCGTAATTCATCGCGCTGCGGTCCAGCAGGCGGAGCACCACGCTCTCGCCGTAGAGCGTGGGCACGGTGGAGACGCGGATGTCAATTTCGCGGCCGGCGATGCGCGTCTTGATGCGCCCGTCCTGCGGTTTGCGGCGTTCGGCGATGTCCAGACTGGCCATGATTTTCAGGCGAGAGATGATGGCGGCCTGCAGGCGTTTGGGCGGCGAGGGCACTTCGTGCAGGATGCCGTCAATGCGATACCGCACCTGCATGCCCTTCTCGAACGGCTCTACATGCACGTCGCTGGCGCGCTCCTGCACCGCCTGCCGCAGGATGAGGTTGACCAGCTTGACAACGGTCGCTTCGCGCGCCATCGTCTCCAGGTCGCCGATATCGTCGCTGTTTTCGTCAAGCACCTGCACGTCGTCATCGGCAGTGTCGGCGATCATGCGGCGGGTGTAATGCTCCTCCACCAGCCGGCGCACGTCCAGCGGATTGGCATAAACGAGCTCCACGTCTCGTCCCGTCACCAGCCGGATATCATCGGCGGCGGTGGTGTTGAAGGGGTCGGCGATAGCCACGCGCAACGATGTTGGCGTCGCTGACAGCGGCAGCGCCTGATGGCGAAACGCCAGTTCAGTGGGAATGAGAGCAATGACGCGCGCATCCAATTCGCGCTCGACCAGTTCTACCAGCGGCAGCCCGGCACGCTCGGCGACGGCGGCCAACGCCGTCTCCTGCGTGCAGAAGCCCAGCTCGATGAGAATCTCGTCCAGCGACTGTCCGGTCGCCGTCTGCATGGCTTGCGCGGTACGCCACTGTTCGTGACTCAGCAAATTCCTGATTGCGGCGTGCTCTACGGGCACTAGCGTTCTCCTATCATCCTGACTCATTGCGGCAGCTCGGGGGGGAGTCGCCACCATGGTCATCCCTATCTACGCGGCGCGGGATCAGGGGTTCCCGCGGTTTCGACCGCCAGCGCGGTCTGCAATGCGCGCATCGCCTGGATGACCAGGGCGCGGTCGTCGTCATTCAACTGACCCAACGCGTCGGTGAGGCGGG
>JAKIYB010000551.1:2784-3049 GCA_022708765.1 Armatimonadota bacterium
CCCGCCGGCGGTCGCTGAGCGAATATATGCGTTCGACGAGGCTGTGC
Organism: Armatimonadota bacterium; assembly: GCA_022708765.1. Classification (GTDB taxonomy): domain Bacteria; phylum Armatimonadota; class Hebobacteria; order CAIYQO01; family CAIYQO01; genus JAKIYB01. The sequence goes on from JAKIYB010000551.1 coordinate 2,832, forward strand.
TTCACCAGCACGTCAATCAGCTTCGACGCCGATGCCAGCGTCAGATCCAGCTTCTCCGCCAGCGCGGAGAGCGACAGGCCGGGATGGCGATGCAGAATGCGCAGCGCGCGGAACTGCGGCATAGACAAACCCGTCATCTGCCCGTTCCCACGGCGGATCACCCGCATCAGCAGCGGCACCGTCTCCATCACCACTCCCGCGCACTCGTCCACGCGCGG
>JAKIYB010000552.1 GCA_022708765.1 Armatimonadota bacterium
CCGCCAGGAGATCTTGCGCGCGGAGAGGTAGCGATAAAGTAACGCGAAGGCCAGTGCGACAAGAAATGTGGGGAGGAGAAAAGTGAAGAGGAAACGCATGAGCAGCGGCACCTCGCGCACTTGCCAGCCCAACAGCGGGATGTTCAATGTGCCGAGGACGGCGATGAGATAACTCAATGCGATCGCCAGGAGTGCCAGCATACCGGTGGTGACGACTGCCAGCAGCGATAAGCCCCTGCGCACCCAGAAGGCACGTTCCTCTCGTGCCTCCCAAATCTGGTTCAACGCCGCTTGCACGAAGACGAAGATGGTGCTGCCCGCCCACAAGCCGATGAGCAGTGACAGTCCAGTGATGATGCCGCGCAAGCGCACTACCGCCAGCACTTCATCTCGCAGCGCCTGCCCCACGCCCTCTCCCAGCGCGGTGGTGAGATTGGCGGTAAACGCCTGCATTTGCGCGGGTGAAATGAAATAAGCGGCCACCGAGAAGAGCAGCAGCAGCAACGGCACCATCGAGATGGTGAGATAAAACGCCAGCGCCGCCGCCGCTAACGGGACACCGTCGCGGGTGAAGCGCGTCCAGAGCGCGGCAATATATTCGCGCGTCGCCGTCCACCAGCCTTGCCATCTCCACGTCGCCATGTCTACCGCCAAAATCCGCAGGATGCGTTGCCGGTATTATCCGCGCCGCTGGATGATTACGCAGTGCCGCAGACGTGACAAAAATCGGGAACGGTAGATTACTCGCGCTGCCAGACCGTGCCGCCGCCAATCAGGGTGGCGACGGGCTGCAACTCCTGATCGAGGATGACCAGGTCGGCGACGGCGGCCACCTGTATGGCACCGAAATTCGCGCCGTCCAGACAGAGGGCTGGGGTAGCGGCGAACATGGAGAGCGCTTCGCCCAGGTCCCAACCGACCTCTTCGACCAGCACGCGAACCGCGGTGAGCGGCTCGCCGTCCGGGGCGGCGGGCAGCGCGCGCTCGGCGCCTTTGGCGGAGATGATGGTGGAGATGACCGCCGGGTGGAGCACTGTCGTTTCACAGGTGAACTCGACATAGAACTCATCTCGTTCCAGCGCGGCGCCGACAAGGCCCGGCGCCAGCGGCGCTAACGGCGGCATCTGCTCGAAGAGTCGCGTCACATGGCTGGCGCCGGCTTCCAGCGCTTCAAGCGTGTCGTCATAATCGGCTTCGGAACCGCCCAGCGAGACCAGGATGCCCGCGTCTCGCAGGCGATGGATCAGGTCATACGCGCCGGGCAGTTCCGGCGCCAGCGTGACCATGCGGATGATGTCTTTGTGCTCGAAGAGGAGCGCGAGCATCGCCTGCGAGTCGGGGTCGTTCAGCGAAAGCCCGCCCAGCGCCGGCGCGCGGAAGGGCGTCTCGACACGCAGGCCAGCCAGCCGCGCTCCGGGTATGGGCGTGCTTAGCGCGGCACGGAAGGCATCCAGCACCGCTGCCAACTCCTCGGCCGCGCGTGGGGCGAGGCGGGGCAGCAGCGTGGTTACGCCGCCGGCGGTCGCGTTCACGGCTGCTTGAGTGAGAGCGTCAGCGGAGACCGGCCCGGTGGTCAGTGTCGGGCACAGGTTCACGAAGCCGGCGGCCAGGAGCAAGCCGGACAGGTCAACGAAGGTGGCGCTGGTATCCGGGTCGGTGATGGGGAAATTCAGCACCTCGGTGATTTTACCGTCGGCAATCACTACCGATCCCCGGGGATACGTGGTGTCGCCCAGCATCACTTCCGCGCCGGAGAGGATGACGGTGTTCTCCGGCATCTCGTCACTGACGATCGCCGCAAGCACCGCGTCGGCGTTGAGCGCTTCACCCTCGGGTTGGGCGGGGGCACCATCATAGCCTTCATACGGCGCGGGCAGTTCGCGGCCGCATTGCGGGCACAGGGCATCAAGCACGTTGTAAGGGGCACCACAGGCCGGGCATTTTCGCATGGTCTACCTCATGGATATGGAATAGTCAGTCTGGCGCTTGTCTGGTATACTTATTGTGTCTTTCCGGCGGATTTCCTCTCGTGAACACCGCCGAACAGGTCTACAGTAGCCGGCAGACGTATTCGAAACTCATATCGTCATCGTATCACGAGGATCCATGCCATGTCATCTCAATCTTCCCGCACGGATGAAGTTGCATCCCTCACGGCGTCATTGGTGCTTGCGGCCAACGCCATTGCAGGGGCGACGCTGACCATCCGCGACGAAGGACCGTTGCTGGAGATGGTGCTCACCCGATTGAGCGAGGTGATGCACCCTCGTTCCGGCGTCATTTTCATGCACGATGGCGAGCAAATTACCATCGCCGCTCACCTGCGTAGTCGGGGGACGGATACGTCCCGTCTGCTGCGCATCACCCCGCTCATCGAACGACTGCTGCCGGAAAGCGGCGGCGCCGCGCAATGCCTGGATACGGACTTCCCGCTGGAATCGCGCGACACCCATGATGGCGTCAGCGGCACACTGGGCACCACGGGTATTCAGAGATTGCTGCTCATCCCGTTGGTCACCCGCGGAGCGCCGATGGGGGCGATTGCGCTGGAGTTGCCCGATATACCGGCGGACGCGACGCTTACCGAGGAAACGCTGCGGCTGATTGGCTATCTGCTCGCGTCCGCCCTGCGCGAACGCCGCCTGCAGGCGCGGTTGGATCTGGCGCACCGCAAGCTGGATGAACGCGGCGACTGGCAGGGACATGACGAATATACCGACGCGCTCACCGGATTGGCAAACACCGCATATTTTGAGATTGAGCTGGAGCGCGTGGTGTCGGAAGGTGTACAGACCGGCGGCAACGTTTCGCTGCTGCGCATTGAGATCGACCGGTACAAAGCGGTCAGCGAAGCGTATGGTGCTTCGTTTGCGTCCAATGTGCTGCGGCACGTGGCGCAGACGCTGACGCACAGCATTCGCGGGCGGGATGTCGCGGTCCACATGTCCGACGACCTCTTCTTTGTGCTGCTGCCGGTGACGCCCGGCATCGGCGCGGTCGTGGTCGCGGAACGCCTGCGCGACCGCCTGTCGGGCTTGAGTTTCGA
>JAKIYB010000553.1 GCA_022708765.1 Armatimonadota bacterium
GACGGCACCGTGCATACGCGCATGACCGGCCACTACAGCCGCATCCACGACCTGGTGGACTGGACGGGCGACGGCTTGCGGGACATCGTCATCGCCGGCTTCCACGGCATCTTCGACGGCCACGGCAACCGTCTCGCTTCCTTTGACGTGAATCCCGGCGAGGAAATCCACACCGTCCTCGCCGCCGACATGACCGGCGACGGCGTTCCCGACCTCCTTGTCGGCACGGTGGAGGGCCAGGCGACCTACATCTTCCGCAACGAGCACGGCTCACGCCCGGAACCACCCGCGCCGTTGGGGACGGGGCGAAATGTGACGCTGTATTAAACCGGGACGCGTATCCGTGTTTGGTCATCTCCCGCACATCCCGCGAGCAGTTCACGGGGAACACTTTTTCCAGGACGGAGAGGGGGCATGGGGATGGATCTGTTTCCACGGTTGGCGGCGTCGAGCGCGACCTTTCGGGATGAGCCGTTGGGGGTGGCACTGGAGCGGCTGAAGGCGCTGGGATTCGCGCGGGTCGGGCTGGTGGCGGTGGAAGACTACTGCGAGCATTTCGACCCGCTGCTGGTGGACGTCGGCGAGGAGGAGTGCGCGCGGGCGCGCGGTGAATTCCTGGCGCGCGGTTTGCACGTGGTGAGCGTGACCGGCTATCCCGCGAATCCGCTGGACCGGCATATCAATCGCGACGGGTGGCTGGACATGATTTTCGGCTATACGGCCTGCGCGCGCGCGCTGGAGGCGGGCGTTTTCATCCTGCCGTCGGGTGGGCCGGCGCCGGAGGACGCCTACTGGCGCGGCGAGGTGGAGCACGCGAAGCCCTGGCTGCGCGACGCGGCGCAGCGCGCGCTGGCCGGGCATCTCGCGCCGGCGCTGGCGGTGGCGCCGGACACGCTACTCAACACTTCGCGGCGCGCGCTGGAACTGCTGACCATCCTCGGCATCCCCTCGTTGGGGGTGGCCGTTGACACCGCGCTGCTGGCGCAGATGGGCGAGGACCCGGCCCGCGCCATCCGCGCGCTGGGGGGCGCCCTCGCCCATGTCATCCTGCGCGACACCGACGGCCCGCATCTCAATCTGCCGCCGGGCAGCGGCGACCTGGATTTCTCCGCCATCCTCGACGCGCTCACCGAGGTGGGCTACACCGGGCCGCTGATGCTGCTGAACGACGACATCACCCAGCCCGCGGAAGTTCGCTCCGACAGCCTCCTCGTCGGCTGGCACAACCTGGACCGCATCAGTTTGGGGAAGGCGGCGTAATACCCATTCGCTCTCCTTGCCCTCTGCCCCTGACTTCGCATACAATGAACGGCGGTCCCGCGGCGCCGCCGCGGGCTTTTGAACGCTTCCAACAAAGGGTGTATCGCCGTGACGAATGAACTGCGCAAGTCCGCCTATCCCGGCCCGCGCGGGCCGGTGGTGCTGGTGGTGATGGACGGCATCGGAGTGGGGAAATACACGGAGGGCGACGCCGTGCGTTCGGCGCTCACCCCAACGCTGGACTGGCTGCGCGAGCACGCCCTTTACAGCCAGTTGCGGGCGCACGGCACGGCCGTCGGCCTGCCCAGCGATGAGGATATGGGCAACAGCGAGGTGGGGCATAACGCCATCGGCTGCGGCCGCGTCTTCGCCCAGGGGGCCAAGCTGGTGAACGAGGCCATCGCGAGCGGCGCTCTGTTTCGCGGCGAGGTGTGGCAGTCGCTGGTGAACAACTGCGCGACCAACGGCACGGCGCTCCACTTCATCGGCCTTTTCTCCGACGGCAACGTCCACAGCCACATCGAGCACCTGATGGCGATGCTGCGCCAGGCGAAAGCCGAGGGCGTGAAGACCGCGCGCGTGCACATCCTGCTCGACGGCCGCGACGTGCCCCCGCGCTCCGCGCTGGACTACGTGGATCCCTTTGAAGCTTTCCTCGCCGAACTGAACGCGGGAGGCGTGGATTACCGCATCGCCTCCGGCGGCGGGCGCATGTTCATCACCATGGACCGCTACAACGCCGACTGGACGATGGTGCAGCGCGGCTGGGATACGCACGTGCATGGGCAAGGCCGCCAATTCGCTTCCGCGCGCGAGGCGATTGAGACGTATCGCCGCGAAATGCCGGGAGTGGTGGACCAGGATATGCCGGCTTTCGTCATCGCCGAGGACGGGAAACCCGTCGGGCCTATCACGGATGGCGACAGCGTCATCTTCTTTAACTTCCGCGGCGACCGCGCCATCGAAATCACCCGCGCCTTTGAGGACGACGGGCTGACAGAGATTGACCGCGGCGCCCGCCCGAACGCGCGGTACGCCGGCATGATGCAGTACGACGGCGACCTGAAGCTGCCGACGAATTTCCTGGTGAATCCCCCCGCCATCAGCCGCACCATGGGCGAGTTCCTGGCGAAAGCCGGCGTACGGCAGATGGCCATCAGCGAGACGCAGAAATACGGCCACGTCACCTACTTCTTCAACGGCAATCGCTCCGGTAAGTTCGATGAGGCGCTGGAAGACTACGTGGAGGTTCCCTCCGATATTCTCCCCTTCGAGCAGCGCCCGTGGATGAAAGGCGCGGAGATCACCGACCGGGTGATCGCGGCGATTCGATCGGGTGAGTACCGCTTCATCCGGCTGAATTATCCCAACGGCGACATGGTGGGGCACACCGGCAGTTATCCGGCGACGCAGATTGGCGTGGAGACGGTGGACCTGTGCCTGGGCCGCCTGCTGCCCGCCCTCATCGAAGCCGGCGGCATCCTGGTCGTCTCCGCCGACCATGGCAACGCCGACGATATGTACGAGCACGACAAGAAGGGCGCGGTGGTGCTGGACGCTAAGACGGGCGACATCAAAGCGAAATTCGCCCACTCGCTGAACCCGGTGCCCGTCTACGTCTACGATCCGGAGGGTACCGCGCAACTCTCCCTCGCGCCGGAGACCGGCCTGGGCATCAGCAGCCTCGCCGCCACCTGCCTGTGCCTGCTCGGTTTCGTGCCGCCGGAGGATTACGATCCCAGCGCCGTGGTCGTGGGCGCCGCGGAAGGCTGCGCG
>JAKIYB010000554.1 GCA_022708765.1 Armatimonadota bacterium
CCACCAGAATGCGTATGAGATGTTCTTCAGTCATCACCATTACGGCTCTCCTCGCGGCGTTGGGGAGGGACGGGGGAAGAGCCGGGCGCGCTCAAGGTCCAGCATCTTCTCGTCGGCGGCATACGTGCGGCGGGCGGGACGGATGACTTGCGAGAGATCGTCGGTGATCTGCTTGATACGCTCGGCGCATTTTTCCATGCGGTCCAGCTTCTTCTCGACCGACGGCGGCTGCGTTCCCAATTCATCACGCAGGAGTTGCAGGGTGGCCATCAGTCCGAAGAGCGGGTTGTTGATCTCGTGATTGACGGTGGCGATGGTGCGAAAAATGCCGGCCAGTTCCGCGGTTTTCACTTTTTCTTCGAAGAGCAGGCGGTCTTCGCGGCGGTCATGCAACTGCAGCACGTAGGCGGCCCCGCCGGGTTCCGGCGGCGCGGCGCAGGAGCTCACCTCTACCGGAAACGGGCCATCGGGATGGGTAATCATCACGTCCCAGTGGCAATCCGCCAGCGCCTCGGGATGCTCGACGGGGAAAAGCGTCTCTACTGATTGTCCCACCAGTTCCTCCGCCCCACGCGCCAGCAGGCGCTCCGCCGCGGTGTTCGCCGCCTGGATCACGTGATCCGCGCCGGCCAGCAGCATCGGCCAGGGGCAGGCATGGAAGAAGGCGAGCAGCGGATCATCGCTTCTCGTTCCCGCATCGGTGTTCGGTATTTCGCCGGCCATTCGTCACACACCAGAACGGCCGGGGCATGGCATCTTGCCCCGGCCAGGAGATTTCCTCAATTATTCCACGGAAGCGAACGGTTTACACGTCGCCGGACGCGTTATAGAAACGGCACGGAAAGGGATCGCCGTCGGATCGCGGAGGATGGGAAGTGGCAGACGAGGCGGATTCGCGAGAGTGTATTGGGTAATACATGCCAGCGAAGCCAACACGGCCAGGCGCGCTCCAGATCCGCGAGATGGCGGCGAGCACTTTTCGTACCGTTTCTTACAGCAGTGGCAGATACTCCTTTAGCTCGTAATCCGTCACATGGGCGCGGTAACGATCCCATTCGATGTGCTTGTTGGCGATGAACTCGCGGAAAACGTGTTCGCCCAACGCTTCGCGGACGACGCCGGACTGCTCGCAGAGACACAGCGCCTCATACAGACTGCCGGGCAGGGTGACGATCCCCTGAGCGTCGCGCTCGCTCTGGGTGAGTTGGTACAGGTCCATCTCCAGCGGCGACGGACACTCGAGCTCATCCTCGATGCCGCGCAGGCCGGCCGCGAGCATCACAGAGAAGGCGAGATAGGGATTGCACGCCGGATCGGGACTGCGCAGTTCGATGCGGGTGGCATCCTCTTTGCCGGGTTTATACATGGGGATGCGCACAAGGTTCGAGCGGTTGCGCTGCGCCCAGGACACATATACGGGCGCTTCGTAGCCAGGCACCAGCCGTTTGTAGGAGTTCACCCACTGGTTCGTCACGGCGGTAAATTCCGGCACATATTTTAGGATGCCGGCGATGTAGTGGCGGCCCACTTCGCTGAGGTGATACGGCCCATCGAGATCGAAGAAGGCGTTCTGTTCGCCGCGGAAGAGCGATTGATGCACGTGCATGCCGGAGCCGTTCTGCCCGAAAAGCGGCTTGGGCATGAAGGTGGCATAGACGCCATTCATATAGGCGATTTCCTTCACCGTCAGGCGGTAGGTCATCAGCGTATCCGCCATGGTGAGGGCGTCGGTGTAGCGCAAATCAATCTCGTGCTGACTGGGGGCGACTTCGTGATGGCTGTATTCGACGTAAATGCCCATCTCCTCCAGCGCCAGCACCGTATCGCGACGCAGGTCCACCGCTTCATCGCGGGGGATAAGGTCGAAATAACCACCCTGGTCCAGCGGTTCAGGCTCCTGCGGGCTGCGGAAGTAAAAATATTCCGCCTCGGGCCCCACATAGAAGGTGAAGCCCAGTTCACGCGCTTTCTGCAGGTTACGCTTCAGCACCTGGCGCGGGTCGCCTTCGTATGGAGTGCGGTCGGGATTAAGGATATCGCAGAACATGCGCGCCACCGCGCGCTCACGCGGGCGCCAGGGCAGGATGGCGAAGGTGCTGGTGTCGGGCACGGCTACCATGTCGCTTTCGTCAATACGCGTGAAGCCTTTGATGGAGGAGCCGTCAAAGCCTATTCCCTCCTCCATCGCCTTATCCAGTTCCTCGACCGGGATGCTGAAACTTTTCAGGAAGCCGAGGATATCAGTGAACCATAGCTTCACGAATTTCACGTCATTGTCCTGGATTTGCTTCCAGACCCAATCCGTATTGGATGTCATGGTGTATCACCTCACGCCCAGTTTATCACCCGCGCGTTTCCAGTGGGTTTCACCGCACGCCTATTCACTTCGTTCGACGGAGGAAGCGGAGATTCCTGTCAGCTTTTCATGAATCTCGGCGATGGCGCGGGTTGCGCCACCGGCGTCTGCATGTCGCGGAATCCTGCCGCGTTTTCCGTTGGGGCGCCCAAGCCACGGGTAAGGTCTTTGCGCGAACGATGCCGTGGAAAGGAGGTATCGCATGAGGCATTTCCGTATCGGAGTATTCGCGCTGGCGCTGGCTGTGGGCGGGGTGTTGACGGTGGCGCTGCTGTACGCGCAGCAGCCGACAACGACGACCGCGCCTCAGGTCAGCGCGCGCACCGCCACGCTGAACGGGCAGTCGGTGGGTGAGGTGCTGGTGGGCGACACGGTGGTGGTCCGCATCCGGGGCCAGGTGGGCGGCTTAACGCAGGAAGAACGCGCGCAAATTGTCGCGTCGCGCCTGCAGAATGCGCTGGCGCAGGGTTATACCTGGCAGGATTTGCGCACTGTGCGCGCCGGCAACCAGTACATCCTCTACCTGGGCAATTCCATGCTGGTGACCGCTGACCCGCGGGCCGCGCGTATGCAGGGGATGACCGCGCCGCAATTAGCGACACAGTGGCAGGGAAACCTGCAGACGGCATTACGCGTCACGGGCGGGCCCATCGTCGCCGGCGCCCAGGAAACCT
>JAKIYB010000555.1 GCA_022708765.1 Armatimonadota bacterium
GCTCTTCGGGGCGGCGCTGCTGTATGCGCGCTATGGCACGATGGTTTTCGCCGCGCTGGGCGACGCTATCACGCCGGGCACAACTGATCTGCTCACTCTTGCAGGGGTGGCGCTGGTCGTGGTCGGTATCGCCTTTAAGTTGACACTGGCGCCGTTTCACCTGTGGGCGCCGGACGTGTACGAGGGCGCGCCTGCTCCGGTCACCGCGTTCATCGCCACCATCAGCAAGGCGGCGGTCTTCGCGCTGCTGCTGCGACTTTTTACCCAGGTGACGCTGCGCGACAACGCGGCGCTCTTCGCCATCTTCGCCGTGCTGGCGGTCGCTTCCATCTTCATAGGCAATCTGCTTGGTTTACAGCAGATGAACCTGAAGCGCGTGCTGGCCTACTCGTCAGTTGCCAATATGGGCTACCTGCTGATCGCGTTTCTGGCGGGCGGGCCAGCAGGCGCCATCGCCGCCACGTTCTACCTGGCAGCCTATTTGCCGGCGCTGCTGGGTATCTTCACGCTACTGACCGCGCTCTCCGGCTCCGGGCGCGATGCCGACCGCATTGCCGATTTCGCCGGGCTGGCCTGGCGGCGCCCGGTGCTGGCCGCGGCCTTCACCGTGCTGCTGCTGTCGCTTGCGGGCATCCCGCTCACCGGCGGTTTCATCGGCAAGTTTTACGTGGCGCTCACCGGCGTGAGCGCGGCACTGGCGGGCGGAACGGCCTTCTGGCTGCTGGTGGTCTCGCTGGTGGTGGGCAGCGTCATCGGGTTGTTTTATTACCTGCGCATCGTGCTAGCGTTCTTCCAGCGTGTGCCGGTCGGCGAGGAACCCTCCGCTATCAACCGACAGATGCCGGACGCGGCGGCTATTGTGCTGGCTATTTCGACGGCGGCCGTGCTCTGGCTTGGCGTACTCCCCGGCAATACGCTGACGCTCATCAGCCTGCTTTTAGAGGAGTGGTTCAGATAGGGCACGATCCGCCGCCGTGCTTTTTGTAGTATTGTTGATGATACTCTTCGGCAGGCCAGAACGGCGCCGCGGGTAGAATTTCCGTCTCAACGGTCCACTGGTATTTCCCGGATGTCTCCAGCGTGGCTTTCGACGCTTCCGCAGTGTTTTGCTGCTCACGTGTAGAGTAGAAAATAACCGACTTATACTGTGCCTTCTTATGCCGTGTCGGATCATGCGCTTTCCAGAACACGCGCAGTAATTCGTCATACGTCACATGCGCGGGATCGTATGTCACCTCCACAGCTTCAGTATGGCCCGTAACACCCGCGCATACCTGCTCATAGGTGGGATGCTCCGTTGTCCCTCCGGTATAACCGGCGCGCGTCTTCACCACGCCCGGCAGCGTGCGAAATGCCTCCTCCACGCCCCAGAAACAGCCCGCGCCAAAGATCGCCTTCTCCATGACTGCCCCCTCCGGTGGCATCACCGCCATTGAGCCCTGTCCAAACACGCGCCATGCCAGAAAACCGACCACGATGATGATCAGCCAGAACAACAGCCAATATCCCCCAGCGCTACGCATGTATTTTCACCTATACGATTTATTTTCTCCTTTATTATCCCCTGGCGCGGCTAGCGCAAACTAAGCAAATGCCAGGTGCAAGTCGCTCACGCGCATGGATGAACTGTTGTTTAAAGAAGAGCAAGCGAGGATCTGCTCAGTTACGCGAGACACATTGCGAGCAGCGCCAGCGTACCCAGGCCGTAGAAGGTGTATTCGATATCCGCGTCATCGTCCGCGACACCGCGGAAGCCACCATCCGGACAGGCTAACGCACGCGTAAACCGTCCCAGGTCTCCCAAACGGAGCGCGGCCATTTTGCCCAGCGTCGCCAGCGTCAGCAGGCCGGTGAATGTGGAGAGCAGATCACCAGCGGCGATAGCCGCGTGGGCGCGCAGGCCGCCATCTTCCGCCTGCATGCCGGCGAGGAAGGCTGTCACCGCGGCATCGCTTGCTTCCAGATGGTCCCACAATGCCAGCGCGCCCAGCGCGGCGGCGGTGGCGTTTGTCTGCCCGGACGTTTCTCCCAACTGCCCGGCGAAGCCACCGTCGTCACGATGCAGCGCGCGCAGCCGGCCCACCGCCGCCTCCTGATCGGGAAAGGGCTCATCGCGCATTTCAGCGCAGAGCGCGGCGAGAAAGAATGAGTAGGCATTGTCGAATGGGGGGACTTCGCGCGACATCTCACGCTGAACCTGGTAGCCGCATCGCCGCAGCATACGCACACTGTTCAGCAGCGCGCAAACGTGGACCAGGTCGTCCGGTAACGGGCATGTTTCGAGGTACCGCGCGGCGCGCGGCAATGCAGGGCTGTCGGGCGCGCAGAGAGTGAGCACCCGCAGCGCGAAGTCGGTATAGTAGAGATCGGCGCCTCCCTGGCGACCGGAGAAGCCCCCGTCCGCGCATTGCCGGTGTTCAACGAAGTGAACCTGGCGGTTGACGAATGCTCGCGGCAGTCGCGCCACACCATCCGCCAGCAAAAGATCCAGCGCGGTGAGGTAGGCGCTCATCCGCGCGGCTCCGCTGTCCAGCGCTCTTCCGGAAGGATGACCCGCGTGAGAAAGGTGAGCAACGCCGCCAGTGCCGGGTCGGGAAACTCCGCCAGCAGAGCCAACGCCCGCTCGCGCAGGCGATCGCGCAATCGTTCGGCCTGCGTGAAGACGCCGAGTTCCGCATACAATTCCCGCACGCGCGCCACGCGCGCCAGCGGGTCATCGTCAGCCAGCACCAGCGCCAGTCGTCCGTCATCCATCTCCCGGGCGAACGCCCACAGGATGGTGGGCACGCCCACCGCCAGCTCCCGCGCCAGCCGCGCATCGTCATGCTCGCCGCGCCACTCGCGCAGGTCGTCGGCGATCTGGTAACCCTCGCCCAGGTAGAGCGCGAAGCGCTTCAGCAGCGCGGCTTCCGGCGTCAGCCCGGCGGCGCGCAGGCCGATATACAGCGCCACCTCAAAGGCGGGGGCGGTCTTCAGCGCATAAATCGCCAACACGTCTACCGGTTTCGGGTTGCGCCCTCGCTGGAA
>JAKIYB010000556.1 GCA_022708765.1 Armatimonadota bacterium
GCGGAGATCGAAGCCTACGCCGCCGCGTATGACCTGCCGTTCCGCATGGACGCGACCAATCTCTCCTCCGAATTCTTCCGCAACCGACTCCGTCATAACCTGCTGCCGATGCTGGAGCGCGACTATGCTCCCCGACTGCGTGAACGATTGGCGAATCTCGCGGATATGGCACGCGCGGACGCGGAGTATCTGGACGCCCGCGCCGAAGACCGCTACCGTGCGTTATGCCAACCGCAACCCGCTGGTATCGCGTTGCCGTTTTCGCCGGCTGAGGCGCGCGCGCTGCGCTGGCGGCTGTGGCGCCGGGCTATCGCCGAGGTGCGCGGCGCGCTGGACGGCATCAGCTATGAGCATCTGGCGGCGATAGACGCCCTTCAGCCGCGTGAGGAAGTGCATCTGCCCGGCCTGCGTGTGCTGCGCGAGAATATGCGGCTCGTCTTCCTGTCCTCCGACGAAGCGGATATCACCATGCTCGTACACATGCTGTCGGTGCCCGGCACGCTTGAGATTCCCGGTATCGGCCGGCTCACCGCCACTTCGTCGTCGCATCCGCTGCCGCTGGCCGGCGGCGACACCGCAGTGCTGGATGCCGCGTCAGTTGAGGAGCCGCTGATCATGCGCGGTTGGCAACCCGGCGACCGCTACCGCCCGTATGGCGCTCCCGGCTCGCGGAAGCTGCAGGACATTTTTGTAGACGCCGGCGTGCCGAAACGCCTCCGCGAACGCGTCCCCGTGGTGCTGGATGCGCACGGAATTATCTGGCTGGCAGGATTTCGCATCGCCGACCGCGTAAAAATGGTGTCAACAACCACCGCAACGCTCAAACTCGACATGCAATGGGAGTATAATCCATGGATATCGAAGGCTTTATAGCCCGTATCAGCGATGAGTTGGAAGGCGAATTCCGCCTTTTCCGCGCCCCGGGCCGCGTTAACCTCATTGGCGAGCACACCGATTATAACGATGGCTTCGTGCTGCCCGCCGCCATTGATCGTGAAGTGCTGCTCGCCGTCCGCCCCGGCGGCGCACGCGATGTCACGCTGCACGCGCTCGATTTTAACGGCTTTTCCGCATTCTCGCTTGACGAGATCGGTTACGACGCCGCCGAATCCTGGAGCAACTACCTGCGCGGCGTCTGCTACGTGCTGGAGGAAGCGGATTTCCACCTGCGCGGCGCCGATATCGTCTTTGCCGGCGACGTGCCCATCGGCTCCGGCCTCAGCTCATCGGCCGCGCTGGAAGTCGCCACCGCCGTCGCCTTCCTCGCCATGGCGGAATATGAAGTGCCCGGTATACAGATCGCCCGCCTCTGCCAACGCGCCGAAAACGAGTTTGTCGGCAACCGCTGTGGCATCATGGATCAGTTCATCTCCGCGCTGGGCGAGCCCGGCCACGCGCTTCTCATTGACTGCCGCACGCTGGAATATCAACCGTACCCGGTACCGGCCGGCGCCAAGATCGTCATCGGTGACACCGGCGTGCGCCGCGGACTGGTGGACTCTGCCTACAACGAGCGCCGCGAGCAGTGCGAAACGGGCGTCGCCATCCTGGAGAAAGTGCTGCCCGGCGTCAATGCCCTGCGCGACGTGCTGCCCACGCAGTTGGATGCCCATAAGGCGATGCTGCCGGAGATCGTCTACCGCCGCTGCCGCCACGTCGTCACCGAGAATGCCCGCGTGCTGCAGGCGGTGCGCGCAATGGAAGCCGGCAACCTGGCGGAACTCGGCCGCCTGCTCAACGCTTCGCATGATAGCCTGCGCGATGACTACGAGGTGAGTTGCCCGGAACTCGACGCCATGGTGGATATCGCACGCCGGCAGTCCGGTGTTTACGGTTCGCGCATGACCGGCGCAGGCTTCGGCGGTTGCACGGTCAGCCTCGTCGCCGATGAATACGCGGACGCTTTCGTCGCTGCCGTCGGCCCCGCCTACAGGGTCGCCACAGGCCTTGATCCGCAGATTTACGTCTGCCAGGCCAGCGCCGGCGCCGGCGAAGTGGAGATTGAGCACCTGGTATAACCTCGAGAGGGTATAATTCCTTTATGGAGTTCTCCAATCTCGGCCGAATACTGGTCATCATCGGGATACTGGTAGTCGTCGTCGGCCTGCTGGCGATGTTCCTCGGCAAACTCGGCCTGGGCCGACTGCCGGGAGACATTCTCATCAAGCGGGACGGCACGACGATTTATATCCCCATCGTGACGATGATTCTGTTGAGCATCATTCTCAGCCTGGTGCTGAATTTCGTCTTATGGCTCTTCAGGGGGCGCTGACCCGTGCGTATTGCCGACTTTGATTACGAACTGCCGGAAGACCTGATTGCCCAGCATCCCGTCATCCCGCGGGATGCTTCGCGGCTGCTGGTCTTGCGCCGTGACACCGGCGTCATCGAGCATCGGCGCTTCCATGATTTCCCCTCCTACCTGCGTCCCGGCGATCTACTGGTGCTCAACGACACGCGCGTCATCCCGGCGCGCCTGCTGGGGCGCAAAGCGGGCAGCGGCGGCGCGGCGGAGGTGCTGCTGCTGAAGACGAACGGCGCCGACCTCTGGGAAGCGCTGGTGCGTCCCGGCCGCCGCCTGAAACCGGGAGCGAAAATCGTCTTCGGTGACGAAGAACTGCTGGCGGAGGTGCTGCGGGAGACACATATCGGCGGACGCATCGTGCGCCTGATCCCCGGTGAGAGAGCCTGGGGACGCTCTATTCACGATTTACTGCACGCCCTGGGTGAGTTACCGCTGCCGCCTTATGTCACCGATGGCCCGCCGCCGCCGCAACGCGAACAGACCTACCAGACCGTTTACGCCCGCGTGGAGGGCTCCAGCGCCGCCCCCACCGCCGGGCTGCACTTCACCCCGGAGCTGCTGAACCGCGTCCGGGATATGGGCGTTGCCATCGTGCCCATCCTGCTGCACGTGGGGCTGGGCACCTTCCGCCCGGTGAAGGCCGAAAACATCCGGGAGCATGTGATGCATGCCGAGCACTACGA
>JAKIYB010000557.1:0-2579 GCA_022708765.1 Armatimonadota bacterium
TGGCTGGAACGCCACCTCTCTCTCCGAGCTGACCTTCGCCAGGTGCTGCCTGGCGCCCAATCCGTCATCGTTGCCGCCCTCTCGTATCCCATAGCCGGCGACGACCCGGTTGCACGCTCTCTGGCACGGTATGCCCGAGGGCGCGATTATCATGAAGTCGTTACGGAATTACTCACCCGCTTGTGGGAAGAAATTCGTGAGCGGAGTCCTGACACCGAAGGCCGCATCCTCGTGGATGGGGGTCCGCTGCCGGAGCGCGAACTGGCCCGCCGCGCGGGCATTGGTTGGCCTGGATCGCACAGTTGCCTCATCGCCGACAATCTAGGCACCCGCTTCGTCCTCGGCGAAATCCTCACAACAATGCCGCTGATGCCATCAGAACCGGCGAATGGTTCCTGCGGAAGCTGCTCTCGCTGCATATCCGCCTGTCCCACCGGCGCCATCGTCGCCCCCGGCGTGGTGGATGCCCGTCGCTGTATCTCCTACCTGACGATTGAACACAAAGGCGCGATTCCTCTCTCGCTGCGCCCACTCCTCGGCACGCGCATCTTCGGCTGCGACGCCTGCCAGGATGCTTGCCCGTATAACCGTGGGGTGGGGGGGAAAGCAACGACTCTTCTGCCGATGCTCATCGAACTGCTCGCGCTTTCGCCGATGGAATTCAACCACCGCTTCCGCGGCACCCCCATCTACCGCGCTAAACGCCGCGGACTGCTGCGCAACGTCTGCGTTGCCCTTGGCAACCTTGGTGATATTGCCGCGTTACCGGCGCTGCAACGCGCGGTGGAAGATGAGGAATCACTGGTGTGTGAACACGCGGCGTGGGCGATTGAACAACTATCAAAACACCCCGCGTCCGGGAATGCGAACGCGGGGTGAGCGATTACTCGTCCTGTCAGCTTCAGGCGGATTTCGCTGAAATTCGCTGCTTCAGTTCCTTATCCAGGCTGCGCTGCATCGCCTCGATAGCGAGCACGCTTTCATAGGGATAGTCTAACTCTTTGCACGCCGCCTGCAGATCTTCATAGCCGGCGCGCTTGGACTGCGACTCCAGCCATTCGATGGTGTCGGCGGGCTTGCGCATTTCGCCTGCAGCCATCGGTTTCGGTTCGGGGATGAAGAGCGGGGCGCTTGGACGTTCACTCCGTCCGCCGCGCGGTTTGCCGCCTTTGCGTTCGCGCGGGGCATCCACGATGCGCCCTTCATCAAGGTCCTGATCCAGTTCAGTACCAAAACCGGACGCCGCCAGCGCGCGGCCAATAGCGCCGGTTTCCGCTTTCTCCACATAGTCGAAGAAGTTGGAGGCCGTCTCCGTCTTCGTACCCTGTCCCAGTAACCGGCCCTCGCCGTCGCGCACGGTGGCGCGGAAGCGGGCATAGCCATACACCTTGCCGTTACCCTTCGGGAAGGGTCGGTCGAGTTCCACTGCCACTTCTTCCGTTTCGATGCTGCCGTTCGGATAGAGGCTGCGGAACCACTTGACGCGGGCCGCCACGGGGAGGTAGTCCTTGCCATTGAGGTCAATGGTAAAATCGCCGGGCTTGAATTCACGCTTCTCACTCATGCCGGATACTCTCGCTTTCTTGATGCCAACGCACCCAAATGATCGGATCTTCCCAAATACACACGTGGAAGAGGGTGCCGGGAGCCTCAAATGCTACCTTATCGGTGATTGAGCGGCGTCCAGTACTTTGAGAGGCTCCGCGGACGAAGGGAGCGTACCCGTCATTATATGTAAGCAAACATATATTCCCGCGCCTGTGTTCTGTGCGCCGAAGCGATGCTGCCCCGTGTTTACGGCACGAAGAAAATCACCCAGAGTAACAAGAGCAGCATGAGCAGAATCGGCAGGCTGAATGCCCACGACGAACGCACGGCAAAGGCCACAATCAGACTGGCCAGAATCGCCAGCATAATGATCACGAGCATGGTCATCCTGATCCTCCTGCCTGATGGCGCGTTCTATGAGCATCATCGCCCTCACTCGTTCAGTACCCCGTCACAACGATCGTGGGTGCAATCATTTTCGACAAAACAACGATGGCCATTATCGCGTTGACGGCCAAGCAAGCGTGCGCTATACTGCCGTCATGGCACGAGAAATCTTCGCATCAGCGCCCACCCGCATTGACTTCGGGGGCGGCACGCTGGACATTCACCCTATTTACCTCTATTTTGACGGCGGCATTACCATCAACGCCGCTATCAACCTGGACTCCCAGGTGTGGCTGACGGAACGAGCGGATGATAAAATCACCATCCGCTCGCTGGATACCGGCCACGAGTTGATGTGCGATGGCGGGCTGAATGCCTTGCCGCTCACCGGACCGCTGGCACTCATCACGCGCATGCTGCGTTACTACCGGCCCACGGGTGGGCTGGATGTGGCGACAAAGCTCCTGCCGCCGCATGGTTCCGGCCTCGGCGCCTCGTCCGCGCTCATCATCACGCTGGCGCACGCGCTGCTGGCGTATAACGGCAAATCCGACGACCCGCAGCGCATCATCCGCATCTGCAACAATCTTGAAGCGCAGTTGATGGGGATGCCGGCGGGCCAGCAGGACTATTACCCGCCCACC
>JAKIYB010000557.1:2603-2975 GCA_022708765.1 Armatimonadota bacterium
TGCACTACGATATCGAGGATGTCTGGGTAGAATCCCTCGATCCCGATGGAGACTTCCTGCCGATTCTGCAGGACCACGTGGTGGTGACCTACACGAATATCACCCACCACTCCGGCATGACGAACTGGCAGAAAATCCGCAATTACTTTGACGGCGTTGAGCGCACGGTAGAGAGCTTCAAACGCATCAAGGCCACCGTCAGCCTCTTCTACGACGCCTTCAAGGCTCGCGACATCGCCCGTATCGCCGATTTGCTCAATACCGAGTGGGAGAACCGCAAAGGCCTCTCCGACGGCGTGACGAATCCCGACATTGATCGCATGGTTACCGCCGCGCGCGGCGCCGGTGCCTGGGCCTGCAAACTCTGCGGTG
>JAKIYB010000558.1 GCA_022708765.1 Armatimonadota bacterium
CCAGTTCACCACCTGATGAACATGGTAGCCGGAATGATGTTCGCCCCCCTCCTCGAAGCCAAGCACGGCATAGACGACGGCAATATGCGGCGTGCCGACAATCGGCGTCATCGCCAGATGCACCACCGTGCCCAGCGGGACGGCGAATCCATCTGCCCAGCGCAGTGTCCCCACCGCGCCCTGCTGGTTGACGGCCTCCACGCACGCTCGCAGCGTTTCCTGCGGCTTTTTCTTCTCACTTGCCATGACTGGTTGCATTACCATCCGCTATAACTCCTTCGCGCGCCGGGGATCACATGAATAACGTCTTCCACCTTCCGGCCATCGGGGAGCGCCGTCACGCCGTGTTTGCGGAAGACCTCAAGCATCCGGCGTTTCGCCTCCGGGGAATCGAGGACCAGGCAATCGAGATTATCCAGCAAGGTCACGTTGTGCTTGAGAATCGTCTCGTTATTGCTGCTGGTCTCGGCAATGCGCTTCCACTGCGCCGGAGCTGCCACATGCTTGCGCACCACATGATCGCCGTGGCAGCGCCCGTAATGGTCGGTTTCGTAGACGATGGTATCGGTGCGCTGGGCGACGCTCGGTTTCAAGTAGAACCCCATCTCGCGCTTCGATTTCGCCCCGCGCGGGTCGGGCCGCCAGCGGGTGAAGACGTAGTTGGCGCCCCCCGAGGCAATATCCGCTTCCGGGGACATGCCACCCGGTTTTAAGCCAATGCGTAGCTTTTCCGTCGTAGAGAGCAGCGACCCATTATGCGATAGCGCCAGATCGACCATGGTGACATAGGCGTCGGCATCTTCCCCGACGATCTGGTGCATGAGGTGGTAGCCGCGCATCTCCTTGCCGATATCCAGGTCGAAGCGCTCGCTGCGGCGATAGCCAATTGGCTCCCCGGCGCGCCGGCGCCGGGTGTCGTACTGGTAAACGCCGGCTGGGTTGTAACGCGGCAGTTTGCGCACGTCTTCCACCCCGAGGCGTCCATTCCAGTACTGCACCATACGCTCCACGCGCTCGGTGATGGGAGCATTGCGCTGGTCGAGTTGCCGCATGAGTTGCTTGTAGGCGGCATCATCTTGCGGCAGCCGGTTGACGACGGCTACCTGATGCAGGTACAGGTATTCCTGGTATTCCGCGGGCGCGACGTTGGCGGGGATGCCAAGCTGCTCCAGCTTCTCAAACAGCCCCTCGATCTGCTTGGGGCCGCCGCGCCCGGGCAGGATGACCTCGATATCGCCCGCCAGGCCGTAGTAGTTTTGTCCGGGCCGCACATAATGTTCATCATACGGGTCCGTGGAGAAGGGGCGGATACGAATGGTCGTGCCATCGTCAAATTCGAGGGTATATTGCCGTCCCTCTTTGGGGAGTTTCTGCGAACGGTCTCCGCCGAAGAGTTGGCCGGGCCGCTTGTCGGTGCCCTTCAGCACAATCTTCCCGTCGGTGATCTGCCGCTGGTCCATGCGGATGGCGCTTTCCGTCACGCGGAAGGCCGGCGCTTTCGCCGCGGATGGCGCACTGACACGACCAGCCAATACGCGGAAGGGTTCCAACTGCGACACCGATCCTGCCGGCGTGACGCCGCCGCGCGCATACACGGTCAGTTCGTCGATGATGCTCAGGTAATGTGCAGCCATGTCCCGCACTTCGATGCGGTCGGAGGCCAGCAGCGCCCGCAACGCCGGCTCGCAATCCAAGGCCCCCTGTAGGCGCGTCTGATTGAAGTTGCGGTTGCCCATGTTCAGGTGGGCGTTGACGGTTTTCACGCCCTCCAGGATGCGCGCGTAAAAGGTATCCTCCACCAAAGCCTCGCCGACCTGCGGGACCGTACTCACACCGCGCAGCGCCGTCTCGATGGCATCGAGCACCCGCTGCTGTTTGTCGGGACGCAATTTCAGCCGGCACACCGTCCGGTAGTCCACCTTCCCGCGCCGCCCGGCAAGGGTTTCCACCGCCAGGTGCAGTTGCAGATCCTCCACCATGTCGGTATCGAAGGGGATGGCGACGCCCTGCCAGGATTCACTCGCCAACACCTCGTCCACGGTCGCTTCGAGAGATTTGGGAAGCACCTTCCCGGTACCGGTCTGCGCCGGTTTCAGGGTGGCGAAGCGGAAGTCCTTCTCACCGAGCACCTCCCCGTAGAACCGCTCAAAATCGGCCCGGAGGGCATGCTTGCGCGCGAGCGCCGCCTGCAGGAACGTTTCGGTGTCCCCCGGACGCCCCTGCGCATACGGTCGCAGCAAGGCCAGGTACTCAGCATCATCGATGGCTTCGATCCGCTCGATGGCCGCCAGCGTATGGTGCGGGTCAACGGTCATCTTCTTTTTCTTCACCTGGCCGAAGATGGCATTGTAGAGCGTCGTCGGGTGCTCCGGCAGGTTATTCGGGTTGTAGCCGATATCCAGTTTATCGCGTCCGAAATATTTGAAGGCCTGCGCGCGGTCGATGGCCACCACCGAGCCGTCCTGCAAGCGCAGGAAATTGGCGCTGTGCGCGTCATGATTTGACAGCAGCCAGTCGAGCACATGGTGTTGCTGCAGCTGCGCCAGTTCCTCCGGCGCGATGGCCGTCACGTCGATGCCATCGAAATCCTTCGGCGCCTTCACCCCCGTCTTCATGCGCTGGATGGTGCCCACCTGTCCGTTGAGGGTGACCTTGCGTACCTCGATGGCGTGGGGATCGACCAGCCGCGAGACCAGATACGTCATTTCATCGGCATCGGCAATGTAGGCATCCGACGCTTTCCCAAGAGGTTTGAACAGCCACTCGCTGCCGTCCGGGTCCCGGTAGATGCTCTTCGGATGAACGCCACCCAAGTCGCGGGCGTCGCGCACGAAGGTAAAGTGGCGCTCCGGACGAGCCACCACCCGTGCCCATGCCGCATCGACCGGAGCATACCCCGTCGTGCTCAGCGTGACCGCCGGCGTGCCGGGCTGGGCGAGTTCCGCCGCCAGCGCCGGGCCGCTTTT
>JAKIYB010000559.1 GCA_022708765.1 Armatimonadota bacterium
GATGGGCATCCCCCGCGCGCGCACGCTGCGCAGAGGAGGTGCTGACCGCGAATCGTCACAGGCTCTGTCATACGGATTAACTCCGGTCAATACGTCCCATATTCCCAAGCCGCCTCGAACATCGCTACCGCGTTATCCGTGGGGCTGTTGTCCTGCAGGCTGTGGGTGGGGGCCAGCACATAGCCGCCGCCGGGCTTCATGATCTCCAGCGTTTGGCGCACATCGGCTACCACGTCATCCACCGTGCCGTAGGCCAGCGGACCGGCGGTAGAGATGCAGCCGTGACAGGCCAGCCGCCCGCCGAAGTGGGCCTTCAGGTAGGCGGGATCCATGTTCGTTGCTTCCGGTTGTAGGGTATCCACCACGCCGATGCCCATCTCGATGAAGTCTTCATATGCCCAACTGCTGGAGCCACAGGTGTGGATCATCACAGGGATGCCATAGGCCTTGCCTAAATCCACCACCCGCTGATGGCGCGGCCGGATATGCTTGCGGAAGAGTTCCAGGCTGATAAGCGGCGCGTGCTGCGTGCCCAGATCCTCGCCCATCCACAGCACATCAATGCCGCCTTTCGCCGCCTCCAGCGTGCGCGCGGTCATCTCCAGCAGGACATCCAGCTTGCGATCAATGATGCGCAGGCCGGCTTCATCGTCCGTCATCAGGTCCACCAGCACTTGCTCCATGGTGCGCAGCATACCTGTGCTGTTGATGATGTCACCCAACCCCGGCCCGCCCACGGTGATGCAATACTCCCGGTTTCGTTCGCAGAATTCCGCCACACCGGAATAGTCGAAATCGTCTGGATTGGGCATCGGCCACGCCTCCGCCTCCTCCAGCATGGCATTTTGCAGGGGGAAGTCGCAGAAGTCCCAGTAGCCACCGCTCTCGTGCTCGATCCAGCGTGTATGCACCCCGAACATGGCGTCTACGTTGCGCCCCGGCACCTCAGCGTGCAGCCGCGGCCCGACATATGGCACCCATGCCCCGCGCATATCTACCCGCAACGCCTGAAACAATCCCTCGTTATCCGTTACTCCGAAATGTGCCTTCAGTCGGGTGTCTATATTCCCGTTACAGTGTACCATCCCGATGGGCACGCGGTCGGGTTCCTGGTGAGCAAAGGCGGTAAGCACGCGCTCTTTCGAGGTCATGGTGGTCGACATAACGTGGTCCTTTCATACACACTTCCGCGATGATACCGCACTCCGCGTTCGCGCGCAACCGGCGCTTGTCTGGAAACCGAGTCTGCGGCATAGTGCCGGCAATGGGTTTTTCGGGCTTGAGATGACACAGCGCATACATGATGACAGCGAATTCGTAGACCGCATCTACCACATCGAACTGATGGGAGGTGAATTGGAGGAGCTCTCCGGCGGACAGATGATGATGGAGGTGTCCGAAGATATCTCATCGGAGGTGGAGGAGCAATTTCTGGAACAGATTCTCCCCCTGCTTACCGCTTTGACACGGCTTCCAGCTTCGCGCGAATCATCGCGATATGTTGTCGGGTTTCTTCCTGTAGAGTCGCACGGATTTGCGCCAGTTCGGGGGTATCAC
The DNA here is from genome assembly GCA_022708765.1 of Armatimonadota bacterium. Classification (GTDB taxonomy): domain Bacteria; phylum Armatimonadota; class Hebobacteria; order CAIYQO01; family CAIYQO01; genus JAKIYB01. The sequence goes on from JAKIYB010000559.1 coordinate 1,558, forward strand.
CGGCATAATAGGAGAGGGAGTCCTGTTCCAGCGTCGTCAGTTCGATGTCCAGCGCGATGGAGAGCAGCACGGACAAGGACAAGCCTCCCCGGGAGATCATGCGTATCTGCTCGGAAACATACTGGTTGAATGCCTCGAATGTGCCGCGATGGATGGCATTTTCTCGAATGCTGAATTTGCCCTCCTCCGCCAGTGTTAGTAACGTGCTCAAGGCGCGCGCATGTTCAACTTCCGCGGCGGCCAATGCCTGCCAGAACGCATCTTCTTCAGGAAGTTGATGCGCGCACTCACGGTAATAGGCATTGAGCCGCATCTCGTGCTGCATGAGCAGTTGTAGCAGTGAACGGGCAGTAGTGTCGTTGGTCATGGCTCCTCCGATATGTATACTATAAATTATCGCAGGCTTCCGAGCTTTCGACAAGCAACAGTTGAACACTCGGTCGTCATCGTATTGATGGAGATTCGTATAGAAACTATCTCACAATGTCTCGCAGCCGTCTCACGGGTCTTTTCCGCGTCTGGCTTCGTCCCGATTGTCGCACTCCTGTGCGACGCCATCGGGACTTGCCATCCTTGCGGCGTTGGCTGCCCGAGCATGGCTGACCTCATACACTTTTCGGACAGCCGCCTTGCCAGTCACGAAAAATTTACCACGATCCAGCTACGATTCTTTGTGAGATCGTTTTTTAGGCTACTTCTTTCACGCGTCGTGCGCGTAAGAGGGTGAGATGTCGCTGAGCATGGCCTTTGGCGTGCTCCCAGGCGAGATACACCGCTGGCAACACGCACAGCGTGAACAAGGTCGAGGTGATCAATCCGCCGACCATGACGATGGCGAGCGGCTTTTCAATCTCGGCCCCCACGCCGCTACTCAACAAGATGGGCACCAGGCCGAGAGCGGCGCAGGAAGCCGTCATCAGTTTCGGCCGCAACCGCTGGACACTCGCCAGCCGGATGGCCTCCTCTTTGCTGTGTCCTTCCGCGATAAAGTCATTGGTTTGAGTCAGCAGCACAAGGCTGTTTTGTACCGCAATGCCGAATAGCGCAATGAACCCGACTGCAGAGGACACATTGAGCGTTTCCCCGGTGAGCAGAAGCGATGCCACCCCGCCGATGAACGCACTGGGCACCGTCGCCAGGATGATCATCGCCTGCGAGGCGGATTTCAGCGCGACAAAGAGCAGCATGAAGACGATCACCAGCGCGATCACCGTGGCCATCGCCAGCGACTTCATAGCTCGCTGTTGATTCTGAAACTGCCCACCGAAGACCACGTAGTAGTCACCGGGCAGTTTCACGTCTTTCATGCCGGCTTTGATGTCAGCCACCACGCTGCCGAGGTCGCGTCCCTGGATGCTGGCATTGATGCTCAACCGGCGATTCATCGCCTCTCGCCAGATGA
>JAKIYB010000055.1:0-3748 GCA_022708765.1 Armatimonadota bacterium
ATCCTGATCTGTTCGATCCTGTTGTCGATCCGAACGACCTTCTTGAAGAGTTCCGCCGTGACCAATTCGGGACAGAAGCCCCCCACTAGGACCAAGCAGGTTAGGCAGGCATCCTAATCTGGTGCCGCTTGTGTTACAATACCGCCATCCCTTCAGGCGCCTGCTCAACCGGGCGTCGCCGCAGGAGGCACGCATCGTATGGTCACCGGCACGCTGCGCGGTCAGATTGACCGCATCTGGGACGCATTCTGGTCCGGGGGCATTTCCAACCCCCTGGAAGTCATCGAGCAGATCACCTACCTGCTGTTCATCAAGCGGCTGGACGAGCTGCACACGCTGGAGGAGGTGAAGGCGAACCGGTTCCACCAGCCGATGGAGCGCACCATCTTCCCCGAGGGCGCCGATCCGCGCGGGCGGGCGTATGAGGACTTCCGCTGGTCGCGCTTCAAGCACATGGCACCGGCGGAGATGTATACCGTGGTGGCCGAGCACCTCTTCCCCTTCCTGCGCACGCTGTAGAGAGGCGCGCAGCAACCCTCGCTGAATCAGGGACCATGCGCGCTGCGGTGGGGTCTCTTCTGCGTGACCGAAGGCACCTAGTGCATTGACCGCCTCGGTTAATGCTTTTGCCCATAGGTCAGGGGTTGGCTGTGGATCGAGTTGGTGTTTGAGTAATGCGGCCCCGACATATCCTGCCCCACATGCTACCGCACTGAGCAGCTTCCCGGGATTAACGGTAATCGGCTTATGCCAGATATCCTTGGGCAACTCCAACTGCATTGCAAGCGGGTTCTCTTCCACGACTGTTCCTCCATGTATCGAAAATGGTATGGAGGTAGCTTATTCTATGGAAGCCGTTGTTTTCCTCCCCAATAAACAGATCGAACGCACATACACCGGTATGGCCTCATACCTTCTCTCAAGCAGGCGATTACACACCCTACATACCTGTATTTCATAGCGCCACTGGAGTTGTAGTGTAAACGCTGCTCCAGGCTAGTTACCAGAAGCTAAGCATGTTACAATAGATCAGCAAAGAGAAGTGTTGGCTCGAACATCATACCGCATTAGAACAGCCGTCAACACTCATTTGTACCCAGGAGGTGCATCAGTGAAAGGGAAGGGCTTATTGATTGCCAGTAGTACGCTCGATTTTATTGGCGTTGTTGCCTCTGTGTTGGGGCTTTGCCTTACGCGAAACTCACTTGGCACAATCGTTTTTATTGCATTGCTCGTTACTTGTGTGTTTGTGCTGTCCAAGGTCTTCTTGCCTTTCATGCGAAAGAATCATCGAAACCAATCAATGTTCCGCTCAATTGAAAGTGTAGGATTGGTAGACATCGAGAATCGGGAGGACGTAAGTGCTCCATTGCCTTCTGAAGTCTATTACACCGAAGCACAGCGGGAGATTATGATCAGTGGCATAACAGCTCAACGCACGTTTGATCAGCATCTCCATATCATCCAGGATGCACTCGTAAAAGGGAAGAGAGTCTACATACTCATTATCCATCCATACGGTCCTGGCATCAAGGAGCTCTCGGATACCGAGGGACGGGATATACACCTTGAGATACTGCAAACCATCAATGTCATCCTAAGAAACCACCTCGTCCAGGAGCCAGGCTTCAATATCCGGTTTATGAAGGCGAAACCCCCGTTCATCGGGGTGATGCTCGACGGTGATGTGGTTCCGACAGGTGTCGAGCCAAATGACAAGTCGGCACAGATTCGTATCCAACCAATGACTGCGCATCATACAAGTCACAAAGGGGTTGTTCTCCAATTTAGGAAGATTGCTTCATCAGCAGGAGCATTCGACTACTTTGCACGCGACCTGCGAATGCAGTGGGCGTCTGCAATCTCAGAGGATTTATCTGCACTCTGTCTGCTTGAACCGAGCATTGCTGATAATAGGACGAGTTCAGCTTAGGAACCCACTACTTCAACATGAGCAACTTCACCTTCCTCCAGGATGAATGGCCGGACCTGCACACTTCGGCGCGGCAGGCGGAGGCGTTGATCGCCGCCGACCCGCGGAGTGCGTGCTTCTACGCCCGGCGCACGCTGGAACTGGCGGTGCAGTGGCTCTACACCCACGATGCCGGCCTCACGCTGCCCTACCAGGACCACTTGAGCGCGCTCATCCACGAGCCGACTTTCCGCGATACCCTCGGCCCCACCGTCTTTGCCAAGGTGCGGCTGGTGAAAGACCTGGGCAACCAGGCGGTGCACTCCGCCCGCGCCGTGCGCCAGGCCGACGCGCTGACGGCGGTGAAGGAGCTCTTCCACGTCCTCTTCTGGCTGGCGCGCACGTATGCCCGCGCTGCCCGACCGGCCGATAGCCTGACCTTCGACCCCACCCGCGTGCCGAAGACCGTCATCACGCACGCGAAAACGCTGGCCCAGGTGCAGGGGTTGGCCGACGAGGTGAAAGCGCGCGACGCGAAGCTGACGGAGCTGCTGGCCGACCGCGCTGCGCTGGACTGCAGCGCCTGCGCGCCGAGGTGGCGTGCGCGAAGCAGCAGAATGCCGTCCAACCGGATACCCACGATTACTCGGAAGCCGAGACACGCGCCGTCTTCATTGACTTGCTATTGCGCGAAGCGGGCTGGACGCTGGACGCGCCGCAGGATCGCGAATACGAAGTACATGGCATGCCGAACCCCACCGGCCTAGGCTATGTGGATTATGTGCTGTGGGGCGACGACGGCCTGCCGCTGGCGGTGGTGGAGGCGAAGCGCACCACTCGCGACCCCAGTGTCGGCCAGCGCCAGGCGGAGCTCTATGCCGACTGCCTGGAGGCGCAGTTCGGACGCCGTCCCATCATCTTCTATACGAATGGCTATAAACACTGGCTGTGGGATGACGCACAGTATCCCCCGCGCGAAGTACAAGGCTTCTACACGAAGGACCAGCTAGAGCTGCTCATCCAGCCGGTGCACCACCCGTAAACCGCTGGCGTCCGCGCCGATTGATGCGGCCATTGTCGAGCGCTACTATCAGACGCGAGCGATCCGGCGCATCGGCGAAGCCTTCGAGAAGGACCACGACCGCAAAGCGCTGCTGGTGATGGCCACCGGCGCCGGCAAGACGCGCACCGTCATCGCGCTGGTGGACCTGCTGATGCGCTGCAACTGGGCCAAGCGCGTGCTCTTCCTGGCCGACCGGAAGGCTTTGGTGACACAGGCGGTGAACGCCTTCAAACGGCACTTGCCCGATGCCGCCCCGGTGAACCTGCTGGAGGACAAAGAAAGCGAAGGCCGCGTTTTCGTCTCCACCTACCCAACCATGATGGGCTTAATCGACGAAACGCGGGACGGCCAACGACGCTTCGGCCCCGGGCACTTTGATCTCATCATCATTGACGAGGCGCACCGCTCCGTCTACCAGAAGTACCGCGCCATCTTCGCCTACTTTGACAGCCTGCTGGTCGGCCTCACCGCCACCCCGCGCGACGAGATTGACCGCGACACCTACGGCCTCTTCGACCTGGAGAAGGGCGTGCCCACCGACGCCTACGACCTGAGCGAAGCGGTGCGCGACGGCTTCCTGGTGCCGGCACGCGCGGTCGCCGTGCCGCTGAAGTTCCTGCGTGAGGGCATCCGCTATGACGATCTGTCCGAGGAGGAGAAGGACGCCTGGGACGCCAAGGACTGGGACGAGGAGGGCACCATCCCCGACCAGGTGGAAGCGGCGGCGCTGAACGCCTGGCTCTTCAACGCCGACACCGTGGACCAGGTGCTGA
>JAKIYB010000055.1:3786-13918 GCA_022708765.1 Armatimonadota bacterium
GGGTGAAGGGCGGCGACCGGCTGGGCAAGACCATCATCTTCGCGAAGAACCACGCCCACGCCGAGTTCATCGCCCAGCGCTTCAATCTGCATTATCCGCACTTCAAAGGCGCGTTCGCCCGCGTCATTGACGACAAGGTGGATTACGCCCAGACGCTTATTGATGCGTTTGCCACTCCAGAGAAGGCCCCGCACATCGCCATCTCGGTGGACATGCTGGACACCGGCATTGACATCCCCGAGGTGGTGAACCTCGTCTTCTTCAAGCTGGTGCGTTCAAAGACGAAGTTCTGGCAGATGCTGGGCCGCGGCACGCGCCTGTGCAAGCATCTCTTCGGTCCCGGCCAGGATAAGGACCACTTCTTCATCTTCGACTACTGTCAGAACCTGGAGTTCTTCAGCCAAAACCCGGAGACCACCGACGGCGCGCTGGCGGCCTCCCTCGGCACCCGGCTCTTCCGCGCCCGACTGGAGCTGCTGGCGGCGCTCGATGCCCGCAACGGCACCACCGACCGCGTGCAGGAAGACCCGCCAGCGTACGGCGATCCCTCCACCGAGGCTGAGTTGCGCCGCGCCACCGCCGACCTGCTGCGCCGGGAAGTAGCCGCCATGAACGTGGATAACTTCGTGGTACGGCCGAAACGACGGCTGGTGGAACGCTTCGCCGAGACGGATGCCTGGCTGACGCTCTCCGCTGATGATCACATTGAACTGGCCCGTGAGGTGGCCGGCTTGCCGACGGCACTGCCGGCCGAGGAGGAAGAGGCCAAGCGCTTCGACCTCTTACTGCTGCGACTGCAGCTCGCGCTGCTCCATGCTGAACCCACCTACGCGCGCCTGTGCGAGCAGGTGCAGGGCATCGCCGGCCTGCTGGAGGAGAAGCAGGCCATCCCCGCCGTGCGGGAGCACCTGGCGCTCATCCAGGATCTACAGTCGGAGGCATGGTGGCAGGACGTGACGGTGCCCATGCTGGACACGGTACGCCGGCGCCTGCGCGCTTTGGTGCAGTTGCTGGACAAACGCCAGCGCAAGATCGTCTACACGGACTTCGCCGACGCGATGGGCGAGGAGACCGCCATTGAACTGCCCGGCTTCGCCGCCCCCGACACCTTCGAGCGCTTCCGCGCCAAAGCCCGGCACTTCCTGCAAGCGCACGCGGACAGCCCTGCCGTGCACAAGCTGCGCCAGAATGAGCCGCTGGCCCCCGAAGACCTGGCCGACCTGGAGCACCTGCTGGTGGAGGGCGGCATCGGCACCATGAGCGACGTGCAGCGCGCCGCCGAGATGAGCCACGGCCTGGGCCTTTTCGTGCGCAGCCTGGTCGGCCTGGATCGCGAAGCCGCCCACCGCGCCTTTGCCAGCTTCTTTGGGAAACCGCTCACCCCGAACCAGTCCGAGCTGCTGACGATGATCATCGACCACCTGGCCGAGTACGGCATCATGGAGCCGGCGCTGCTCTACGCGTCGCCCTACACCGACCTCAACCCGCTCGGTGTCGAAGGCATCTTCACCGGCCCGGACATTGATGCCTTGTTCGGCATCCTCGCCGACATCGGAGAGCGGGCGGTGTGCGTGGCGGCGTAAGGTGAATGCAATGTGATAACTGAAAATGGCATCCTGCCAGAAAGGACATTGCGATGGAAACCATGAACGATCAGCATGCCGCGAACATCACCGGTGCAGCAGATGCGGCTACACTATCCGCGCAACACGAATCCCCCACTCCATTGATCACCTTGCGCGCGACGGATGGTATCTGGGACAACCCCGATACGGAAACTCCGCCGAAAGCCGGAGAAGTACGACCATTCCCCGTCATTGATGAACAGATCATCCACCTGGAAGGCGTTCAAGGCGTCATCAACCGCGAAGAACTGCAGCAACTTCTCCAGGCGGAAGTGACCGCACGAGATTTACCTGCGCTTGTGGAACCATGTGAGGCGCGATGGTGTTCATGGCCGGCTGCGGATCATACCCGACCGCGCGTCATGCTGTCGTTTCCTTCCTTTCCGTTTTATACCTACCACCTTCTCTTCGGCATTGACCAACACGGAACTAGCGCGAGCTTGACGATGCTCGAGTGTCTGCAGCTATCCACGAAGCCTGTGATACCGACCCAACCTGAACCGAAGCCACCACGCGAAGTAGAAATTCCTGAATCTAATCGGAATGGTGCCCTTGCTGGCATAATCATTTCATCACTCATCGGGCTCATTGCATTCGTGACTGCATTGAATGGATCTGACGACACAAGTACAATAGTCAACTGGGTATTCACGATTCTAGCTGCGATCATTGCCATCGCCTGTGCAATATGGTATGTGAGACAAGGTTCTCAACAGCAGGCAGAGATTGAAGCATACAAAGCGGCAGCGCACCGACAACATGAGGAGCATGCCAGAGCCGTCTCGCACTATCAGCAGCAGCAAGAAAAGGCAGAAAGGGACATGCAAGCATGGCAGCACAGCGAACAGGAAGTCGGACGCTGTTACGCAAGGCGTGGATTTGTGACCGAGGACCTTTATCTCTTCCAATCCGTTGCCATACGCATCTTTCATGCCGTTGCCGAGAAACTGACCGAACGCGGCGCAACCATACTTCACAGACAAGGTAGTAGCCGACAGCCCAATAGCACGCCATGGCCTTCTTCGCAACACGAGATGGTTCCGACAGAGCGCGGGACGCGCATCAGCGATATCCTTGCACGCCTGGCCAAAGTGATACGCCCGTAACAGTGACTCCCCTTCCCTGTTGCTAAATCCTGGGAGTGCTTACTGCCCGGGATTACTTCCTGATTGTACGACATGCTGGGTATTGGCGTCCATGCAGATGCCGCGTTCTCCCATGGCGACCGGCGACATTACACGGGGGAAGAAAGTGAGGGTGATAATGTCTAGGCACACACACTATGCTCCAGTCATACACGGGCAACCGCCCAAAGTGATCTATGAAGAACCAGAAATCGTCAGGCGCTGGCACCCACCCGGTGAAGAAACGATGCCGGAAAGCGAGCAGACAGAAGTCACAACCCGTGCACCAACCGATCTACGTCCACATCCGATGAATGCGAGACTATATGGCAGCGGTTATGACGAGACGCTGCGGGTCAGTATTGAGGAAGAGGGGATCATTACCCCCCTCGTCATCACGCGAGATAACGTGATTATTAGCGGCCATCGGCGGCTTGCGGTCGCGTTGGCGTTGGATCTGGAGACAGTGCCGGTCACGATTATCGATGAAACTGATCAGCTGGAGGTTACGAGGAAGCTCATACTGGCGAACACCCAGCGCGAGCGCACGAATGAGATGAAAGCGCGGGAATACCGGACGCTAAAGCATATTGAAACTGAACGCGCGCGCCGGCGTCAGCAACAAAGTGCATACACGACAAACATTCGATTAGGCCGAGGTAACGGTACCGAGACGGTTGGGGAATCCCGTCCCGAATCGTCGGGGACAGCTGGCCGGGCGCGTGACTTGGCGGCGACCGTTATCGGCTGGAGCGGGAAGTCGGCGGACAAAGCCGTGGCGGTTCTCGAAGCCATTGAAACTCTTGATATCACCGGGCAAGAAGCAGACGCTTCGCGCTTGCGGCAACGCTTTCAGCGGAGCATCGCCGGCGCGCATCGCACTGCACAGCAGGCTGGGCTGCTCCCGGCAGCCAAAGGGACGGACGCGACCTTCAACATTACGAATACGAGCGTGGATTGGGCACACTGGACATGGAATCCTATCACCGGGTGCCAGCATGGATGCGACTACTGTTATGCCCGCGATATGGCCACGCGCTTTCCCGCCATCTATCGAACGGGAACGCTGCTGGACGGGTGTGACGATACACCGTTCGCGCCACGGTTCCACCCGCAACGCTTGACGGCGCCAGCCAACACGAAGGTGCCGCGGGCGGAAAGTGTGTGGACACGCACGGTGTTCGTCGGTTCGATGGCCGACCTGTTCGGAGCGTGGGTGCCGCAGGAGTGGATTGACCAGGTGATGGACGCCGTGCGGGCCGCGCCGCAGTGGACCTTCATCTTCCTGACGAAAAACCCACGCCGGCTGATTGACGTTGACTGGCCCACGAATGCCTGGGTCGGTGCCACGGTGGATACGCAAGCGCGCGTCGCGCCCACGGAAGCGGCGTTTGCGGAAGTGACGGCGTCCGTCAAGTTCGTTTCCTGCGAACCGCTGCTGGCACCGGTGCAGTTCTCACACCTGGACCGTTTCAACTGGCTCATCATCGGCGGGCGGTCACTGACGACCAGCGGCCCAGAGTGCCAGCCGGAGTGGACCTGGGTGCAATCGCTGCTGGCACAGGCGAGGGCGGCAGGCTGTGCCGTCTACTGTAAACCGAACCTGCGACCGCAGTTCCCGCGCGACCTGCCGACTGGCGTGGAACAGGAGTCGCAGATTCCATGCCCACCGCCCGGCTAGGAGCGCGGCACATCCGAGTTCACACCGTCGCGCACACGTCTTCCCGGCTTGGTGGAGATCGCCTGGCCGGGGAGGCGCTGTTTGTCATCAATCAAAGCACAAAATGGTTACGCGATAGCAAAGCGCCATCTTCAAAACTGGCATAGAATCTGGTACAATCTATCCATCCCAAGAAAGGAGGGATCTCGACACTCTGTGTGTCGCAGATTCACGACGCCACCACGAAGGCACAATGAGACACTACCTGTAGTGTGTAATAGTCGCCCATGACACGTATATGGTGTATCCTGGAGAACACTTGTTCTGTGGGACTGAAAATCCGCGTGTCGCTGGTTCAAATCCGGCCGGGGCCACCATCCTGCTTTGAACGTGAAACGGCCCCCGCCAGGGGGCCGTTTTCGTGTTTATGCGGCCACGTTGTATTCACAGCCGGGCAGATCATCGCCGAACGCTCACATCGCAGGTGCGGCACCGAACGGCGCCCAGCGTGTCTGCGCGGGAGGCGTGGCGTCCAGAATGGCGGTGCGCGCCTCGCGCATTTGCCCCAGCACCGCCTGCACATGCGGCTGATTCGCGAGATTGTGTTGCTCTTCAGGGTCGGCGTGCAAATCGAATAGTTCTTCGCGACGGGGCTCGTCTACGCGCGCACTGAGATACCTGATGTATTTCCATTGCGCTGACTGGAGAAGCTGCCATGCGCCGTTGCACTCGGAAAACGCGATGTCGCGAATATGCCCGGCTTCACCCCGGATGATGGGCATGAGCGAACGGCACGGCACCCGATCGTGAAATGCCGGCCATGCTTTCGCCAGTGCCTGCCGCGCGTCCAGACCCGCCATGTCGAGAATCGTCGCCGTTAAATCAGTAAGTTCAACAGGGGCGTCGCACTGTGCGGAGTTCAAATACTCCGGATGGCGAATGGCCGTCGGCACGGTCACGGATTGGCGCCAGGGCTGCATTTTTGACATGCGGTTGTGATCACCGAGCATTTCTCCGTGATCGGCGGTAAAAAGAATCACTGTCGAATCCAGCAATCCCTCGCGTTCCAGCTTCTCCAACAGCAGGCCGACCTGATGGTCAATGACGCCGATCATGGCCTTGTAGGCGCGCCTCACCCGATACAAACGCTGTTTCACCTCGGCGCTCATCACGGTTTCGCCGGGAAGGAAATTATCAATCTCTTCCAGCGGAACCTGCTCAAGATAGGACGCCGGGGGATCGTAGGGCTTGTGCGGGCCGCAGAACGACCCGAAGAGGAAGAACGGGCGATCTGCGGGACGGGCATCGAGCGCGTTGAGGATTTCCCGCCCGGTCACGTTGTCAATGTAATCGTCTTCGGGAAAGGGCCAGGGATCGCCAGACCAGCATGTTCGTTCCGGATCCATTGCATTCGATCCACAGGCGGCGATATGATCCCGGTAGACATCGAGCAACCCTTTCGCGTGCAAATACGCGCCGTAATCGCAATAATTCGCCTGCGCCAACTGCTTGCCAGCACTCTCCCAGACGTAGTCCAGGCCAAATTGTTTGATCCGTTCGCGCAGCGCCACCAGGTTATGGCCGTTGCCGCGCGCGGTGCCCCATGGCCAGCCCTGCAGCCAGTGAAACTTGCCGACACCCGCCGTCCAGTATCCTGGCTCAAGTCGCCGGACATCGCCAGGGTGCCGATCTGGTGGGTGTATTTCCCCGTCAACAGCGCCGTTCGCGCCGGCGTGCAGATCGGATTCACCGAGAGGCAGGTCGAGAACGCCACGCTGCCGGCCAGGCGGTCAATATTGGGCGTACAACATTTCCCGTTTGGCAGGAAGCTGACGTGATCCACCCGATGCTGGTCGGTCATCAACAGGATAATATTATACGGATGCTCGCGAGCCATACATGCCCTTCATGCGCGCCCCATGCGGGGGATCAGCGCAACGCTTGATGATTGCGGATGATTGTAACAGCTTTCCCGTCGCTTCACCAACCGTCAAAACAGTACAGAAGTATCTTCTGAATTTATCTATCCTCCCCATCCTTTGCTGACTAAGCTGACGGTTACGAACAGGGAATCTTCAAACAGGCGGGTTGAACTACTGGCATGTCTGGAAAAGCAGGTTATATCTTTATGCTGGTATTGTCGGCTCCCTCGTGATTTGCGCCACTAACTCCGGGTATTCAGCCTGCGCGGCGTGGCCCGTCTCGGTCAGCGCATACAGGCCGCGGGCAATGCGGGTGAACCAGCCGTAGACATTCCGCGACAGGATGGATAGCGTTTTCGTGCCGGTACCATGTTCACGCAACTGGCGCGGGGTCATCGGGCCGGTTTGCGCAAGGATCACGGCGATGCGGATGGCCTGTTCGCGGTAGGCAGTGACCAGCTTGCGCCGGGTCGAGCCGCCGGCGTTGAGATCGAGTGACCGTGCGGCTATCTCCTCCAGCACGGCGCGGCGAGCGTGTTTCCGCAAGCGGCGTTCAGCCGGCAGCGGATGAAACACAACCTCCACCGGCTTGCGCGAATGCTCTAACGCGACCAGGATGAGACCGAGTTCCAACCGGCGCAGCAAGTGCAGTACGTCACGCCGCTGGCGCTTCCACTTCGCCACGTCCGGCGGGCGAGGAATGGCGACATAGACGGACGCGCATCGCTTCTGCCGCTGCGCCGCCTGCGCCAGCAGTTCCAGCGATAGGTTGCGCTTCAGTTCGATGACGATGAGTTCATCACCTTTACTGGCGGCGACATCACAGTGAACCACCTCACCGCGCACGGTATATCCTTGCGCGGTGAGGTAGGCTTGCAGTGGAGGGTAGAGGTCGCTCTCGCGCGAGATGCGCATGGTTCACGCCGTGGCTTTTGCATACGGGCCGACACCCGCGGCGCGGTAGATGTCGTTGAGCAACTGCACGGCTTTGCGCGCTTCGCCGGCGTTCACCCAGGGTTCGCGGCCTTCAAGGATGGCGCGGCCGAACTCCTCGATATTCGCCGCGTGGGCGCCGCCCCAGATGGCGGAAGGATCAGCGGACGCGCCGCCGGCACCCTGCTGCTCGACTTCAACGAGGCCTTCAGGCGCACCGTCGGCGTGGAAGTAGACCACGCGGTTATCTTCGATGATTACCGAGCCTTTGGTGCCGCAGACCGTCACCGCGGTGGTGAGGCCGGGGTTGGCCAGCGTGGTGCCCTGGATGATGCCGGCGGCGCCGTTGGGGAAGCGCAATAGCGCAACACCCAGGTCTTCCGCTTCCATGTCGCGGGCCAGCGTCGGGCAGTAGGCGGACTGCACGTCGGGCTGCATGCCCACCAGCCAGAGCAGGCGGTCAATGGTGTGGATGGCCTGATTCGACAGCACACCGCCATCCAGCGCCCAGGTGCCGCGCCAGTCGCCGCTGTCGTAATAGGCCTGCAGGCGCAGCCACAAACAGGAGCCGTTGGCGAAAACGATCTCCCCAAGCCAACCGTCGTCAATAGCCTTCTTCACCTGTTGCACCGCGCGCGGGAAGCGGTTCTGGAAAATCCCGCCGAGGATGACACCCTGAGCTTTACAAGCCGCTGCCAACTCGTCTATCTTCTCCACCCACACGTCCATCGGCTTCTCGACCAGGACGTGCTTGCCGGCGCGCGCGGCCAGCAGGCCGTGGTCTGCGTGCATGCCGGACGGCGTGCAGACGGACACCGCATCGAGACCGGGGTGCGCGAGCAGATCAGCAATGGCGCTGTAGGCCGCTACGCCGTATTTATCCGCGATGGCCTGCGCCTTCTCCGGCACGATATCGCAAACCGCCACCAACTCGATGCTGGAAACGTCCTGCACTACCTGCGCATGAAACGAGCCGATCATGCCGCAGCCGATAACACCTAAACGCACGCGATCCGCCATGGGATTCTCCTCACTTGCCTGAAAATATGCGCGCACAGCGCGCTGCTATTGGTATCTTTCGCTGCTCCCGGTGAGAGTCCTGCATCATCACGGGCCAGTGGGCCAGTTCAGCTACTCGGATTCCGGTTCTGGCAGCAATTGGCGCGCGAACTCCGCTGGGTTGAAAGGAGCAAAATCGGTGGGGCGCTCGCCGGTGCCAACGAAAGGAATGGTGAGCGGGATTTCCGAGGCGATGGAAAGAATGTTGCCGCCTTTGGCGGTGCCGTCCAGCTTCGTCAGCACGATCCCGGTGATGCCCACCGCCTGCGAGAACTGCTGCGCCTGCACCAGCGCGTTTTGCCCGGTAGTAGCATCCAGCACCAGCAGCACGTCGTCCGCCTCGTGGCACAGTTCGCGGATGATGACGCGATTGATCTTTTTCAGTTCTTCCATGAGGTTATGTTTGGTGTGCAGGCGACCGGCGGTATCTACGATGACGTATTCGACTTTGCGCGCGCGCGCGGCCTGAATCGCGTCAAACACCACCGCGGCGGGATCGGCGCATCTGGTGACGGACCACCTCCACGCCGATGCGCCCGCCCCACAGCTCGAGTTGCTCGATGGCGGCGGCGCGGAAGGTATCGCCCGCCACCATTATCACCGAACGCCCACGGCTTTTGAGCCAGTGCGCCATTTTTGCGATGGTGGTGGTCTTCCCCACCCCATTCACGCCGACGATGAGAATGACCACCGGTGGGTTGTTCGGGACCAGCACGAATGGCCGAGCATGGCGGGTCAGCAGTTCGGTGATGAGCTCGCGCAATAGCGCGTAGGCTTTGTCCACGTCCTTGATGCCCTGCTTACGCACCGCATCGCGCAGTTGCCCAACCAGCATGGTACTCGTTTGCACGCTTACGTCGCCGAGGATCAGCGATTCTTCCAGATCCTCGAATAACTCTTCGGTAACCTCGCTCCGGCGAAACGCTTCCCGGATTTTGTCAAAGAATCCTTTAAACATGGCAGTAACTCCTTCGCCGCGCACATCCGCCTCCCTGCCGGCCTTGCCGTATGAATGCATATTTTGCGAGGATATCTTCGCTCCGGGATGTCCGCTTGCGTGTCAAGGGTATGATACGAGCGCATATTTCAGGTTGCCGTCCCCATGAAAGCCGCATCATGGTATAATGCGTGACCGAATGACACCCTGGAGTTGAGAAGATGAGCCAAACTGCCATTACCCCGACCCGCGAAGAAAACTATCCTGAGTGGTATCAGGCCGTGGTGCGCGCCGCCGACCTGGCGGAAACCAGCCCGGTGCGCGGCTGCATGGTCATCAAGCCCTGGGGCTACAGCCTCTGGGAGAATATCCAGCGCAGCCTGGACGTCATGTTCAAGGCGACCGGGCACGTCAACGCCTACTTCCCGCTTTTCATTCCGGTGAGCTACCTCGAGAAGGAAGCGGAACACGTGGAAGGCTTTGCCAAGGAATGCGCCGTCGTCACCCACCACCGCTTGACGCTGGTGGATGGCAAGCTCGTGCCGGAGGGCAAGCTGGAAGAGCCGCTGGTGGTGCGTCCCACCTCGGAGACGATCATCGGCGAGATGTATGCGAAGTGGGTGCAGAGCTGGCGCGACCTGCCCATCCTCATCAACCAGTGGGCGAATGTGGTGCGCTGGGAGATGCGCACGCGCCTCTTCCTGCGTACCGCCGAGTTTCTTTGGCAGGAGGGCCATACCGCGCATGAAACGAGCGAGGAGGCGATGGCGGAAACTCTGAAGATGCTGGAAGTCTACCGCGTCTTCGCCGAGGACTACATGGCGATGCCCGTCCTCACCGGCGAGAAGAGCCCCGGCGAGCGCTTCCCGGGC
>JAKIYB010000560.1:0-241 GCA_022708765.1 Armatimonadota bacterium
CCTTCCAACGTCCACGGGCCAGGCGAGTAGTTAAAGTAAATCTGCACCACATCGCCGATTTCGCCGGATTCAATGACCTCCTTCGGACGAGAGTAGAGCAGCGAGTAGCGGCACTCAAAGCCGATCTGCATATAGATGCCGCTCTGATTAGCGGCGTCGCGCATGACGCGGGCATCCTCCAGCGTGATGCCCATCGGTTTCTGGCAGTGGACGGCGATGCCGCGACGGATGAGTTCTTCCG
>JAKIYB010000560.1:251-2959 GCA_022708765.1 Armatimonadota bacterium
AGCGGTGTGTTTCATTCGTCGCGGTGATTGCCACCATGTCGAACTCGTGCTTGTCAAGCATCTCCAGCCAGTCCTGGTAGATGGGCACGCCAAAACGCTCGGATAGCTTGCGGGCTGCCTCCGGCGTGCGGCGCACACCGGCGATAAAGTCAGCTTCCGGCATGGCCTGCACCACTTCCGCCTCGGTAGTGCCGAAGCCGCCCATGCCAATGATGCCGACGCGCAGTTTCTTCTCCATGAGGATTCCTCCCGGGGATGAGATATACCTTACATTCCTCGCGGTAGTCAAATCTCCTGTTTAAGCAGTGGGCAGGAGTGACGGATTCCGACACCATGGCGAAAGAGATACCGGGTGAGACAGTAGCGGTTACTCGGGGATACGGGTAAACATGTATCCCTGCCCCTGGATGCCGGTCACCAGTTCGCGCAGCAGCGCGGTATCCAGGTACCAGTGGAAGTAACATCCAGCCCAGCCGTCGCGGACGACAAGCTGCGCCTGGGCGCGACGTATAAGTTCCGCCGGGAGGGTTGGCGGCACGCCACCGTAACCGTGCGGCGTGACGTAGCCGAGAGTTTCCGGTACCCGGTACAGGCCGTAGCGGTCTTCCAGCGCATAGGGCATGAGCTGCTGAGTCCAGAAGCGAGTACCAGTGCTCACGGCGCGGAAGCCCGGCGTCTGCTTCAGCATGACGCGCGTCGGCTGCGCGCCGGTTATCTCGGTGAAATACAGGCCGCGATCCACGCAGTAATAGTATTCCTGTCGGAAGGCGTGGTAATCTACCTCGGAAGCCATGTAGTGCGGGGTGTTCCAGGCGACCGGGCGCAAACCAGCCGCGGCCAGCATCGCCTTACCGCGTTGAACGCGATCCAGCGCCCAGGCGTATGAATCATCAGGCACCGGCCCGATACCGATCTGTTTGCCGGACGGATCGAGTTCCATCTGAAAGAACTCATAATCCACTCCCGACACCCCGTTTATGGGATTTGGTCCCTCACCGTATTGATGGGTGTAGCCGTGGTGGATAATCTGCCCACCTTTATCCACCATGTACTTCAATGTCTCAACAAACGACGGGGTATCGGCCATTGAAACCGATGATCCATAATTGAACTGTGCCATCGGGTCACGGAAGAGCGGGATTACGCAGATACCGAACGGCACCCCAAGTTCGTGCAGCGTATCGGCGATCTTCCGCAACTGCGTTTGATCGGCGATCGGCGCGACGTCCTCAATGCGGATATACGCCTTGTGCTCGGTGGGATGATCCTCGCCAATAATATCATGGAGCAGGTCGGTGAAGGCCAGGTATTTATCTTCGAAATCCACCATGACGAACGGACAAGCCGCGAAATACCAGAAATTACCTGACCTGACGACATAGGGCACCGTCTTCGTACCGAAGGCACAGGTTGCCAGTACCGAAGCCTGCGAAGGATTGGTAATGGCTGGGCTGACGATGAACGGGTATGACGGATCGTGCCGAAGCGCCTGACCTTTATATTGCACGGTGAATGTTGATGCATTCTCCGAATTCACCGTAAAGGTGGAAAAGCCGAAACGGGTATCAAAATTCGTCGCTCGCTTTTCAAGTTGCCAGGCATTCATGCCCATCCAACATACGGGCTTAGTGGTGGCCAGAATATCATCAAGCAGCGCGTCGGGCAACGATCCGGCCAGGTATGAACTCCCAATATAGAAGAGCGCGCCATGTCCATTCAATTCCTGTGCGCGGTATTCGTCGGCGGACTTCATCGTGCAGGTGTAGGAAAAATGCTTGAGCAGGTTTTCCAGTTGAACGGCGTAAAGATGGCCGTACCAGCCGTACCCACCTTCCGTATCATACAGCACCAGCGCGGAACGCGTACCCGGCCCGTCCTCCGGCAATACGCTAATCTCGCGCGAGCCGCTTACCCCGCTGCCCGGCACTGCTGCGGTGCCTGGATTTGTGCCGACAAAGAGACCGTCCGGGTCTATATGACCGCAGGAGGAATTTGTTAGCGACCAGGTTAATGGTGTCGTCGCCGGGATCAGCACGACTTCGTCGCTGGCGCTCATCGCCGTTCCGGTTAACCGAAGCGTCTTCCCAACCGTCACCGTGAATTGCGGCGCAGAGATTTTTATCCAATTCACCGCAGCTTCCATGACAGCGGTCACTGTCAGTGGGGTATCAACCGCGGCAACATCGTTCATTGTTGCTGAAGCGAGAATATCGCCGAGTCCATTCACCTGGGAACGCGCGTGCAGCGTGAATTCCAGCATTCCCGCCGGCACGCCGGTGATGGATACTACCGTATTCGAAGAATCCGCCGGTCGGTTTGCCACGCGAGCGGTCATGAAGCCGTTTGGGCCGGTAAGATCAATCGTCACACTTTGCACAGGAAGGACCACGCGCGAGTTGGCGGCAGCGGTAGCGGGCCAGTGGATCGTCACGGTCGCGGCGGTGGGCTGAACGGCGACCAGGCCTTTACCACCAAGGCGCCCGCATCCAGCGAGCAGGAGCAGCCACGCGACAAGCCACACGAGACGCAGGCAAAGGTAAAATACGCGGCGCGGCACGCGACGTCCTGGCACTGCTGAATCTGAGGGTCTGTGCGGCATCATGTTTCGCATATCAATCAGCACAACCGCGATAATGTTTACTGTCCAAATAACAAACATTATCGTCTATCGGCCTATTGTATAGCACTTCCTCCACATGCGCAAGCTT
>JAKIYB010000561.1 GCA_022708765.1 Armatimonadota bacterium
TACCGACCATCAGGCTCGCTTCCACTTTTGAACGTCGCGCACGTTTACGCCGTCCGACCAGTGCATCGCCGCCCCCATCATCCAGCAAGTCACGCATGCGTTGTTTCGTCCGCTCGGATAACCCACCATACGCCAGTTCCTGTAGCCGATACGCCAGGCGTTTTACCAGGAAATCCTTGTTATAATGCGGTACCTCTGTTCCCATCAGGGCTTGCCAGCGTTCAGCCAACTCCGCGATAGAGAGCGTCGGCAATTCCGCAACCTGCCGGAGCACCCGCAGGTCACGCGTGGCATGCTGTTCCGGCATTTGCGCAGGCATCGTCTTCCGCATCTGCACTCCTCCTTCTCTCCCCGTGGTCTGGGGGTGACATGAACGCTCTGTTGGCCGAGGAAGTCAAGTCGAACTGCGATTTCTCTGGCCAGAGGTTGGTCTCAATTTCCAAGGTCCGAGCACGTGCGCGCAAAATGGCCGTTGCCAACATTGATGGCACCGATTGTGGTACTGCAGCTTTAGTTCTTGCTCGTGTCATCACTTCTCCTCATCAATCCAGCAGCGTCATCATCACCCGCTCCAGCGACGGGATGCGCAAGGTGGCGCCCACCGGCAAATCAAGCGGGAAGAAGACATCATTGAAATCACAAATCACCCACCAGAGCGTGGCATCGCCCAGATACCGGTAGGCCAGCAAGTCGATCCGGTCGCCCTCGATGACCACGTGGAAGCGGTCATCCGGCTGCGGCGCGGTATCAACACGCGGGCGCTGACCGAGGAACTGGGTCTCGCCGTCCTGGTAGATGACGCAATCGCGGTAGCGGGAACGGTCGTTCATCATCGGCGCACCTCCCGCGCGTTTACCGACTGGCTTACCAACTCTTCGAGCGTAATCTCCACGTCGGCGCGTTGCGGCTGCAGCGTCGCTGGGTCGAAGAGATAGGCGTAATGCGCCCGTACTTCGCGCACCAGGCAGGCGATGCCGGGGTATAACTCTCCAAAGAAAAACAGTACCGGGTGCGGGGCCTGCTGCAGCATCGTCCCTTGATGGGTCGGATAGAGCAGCGCTTGTAGCCAGGCCACCTGCCGCCGCACGTCGCCTTTGTAGAACGTCACGGTGAAGGTGATCTTCCGCGCGTCGCCAGCGACGTATTGATAGCGCGGGTGACTCATCCCCGGAACGACCAGCGTGGCATAGGTCGTCGATTTGCTGTCCACGATCTCATTCGGGTTATACTGAAACGCCAGGCGCTCCCGTGTGACGGTGTCGACCAGGTAGGCGGTCAACGGCTGCTGGGTCTGCATACACCACCTCCTACTCGTAGTTCCGCGTGCGTTGCTGGCGCACATCACGATAGACCGCGCGGGCGATTTCTCGCCCATCCAACTGCACGACGGTGTCGCCACCACTCTGTCGAGCTTGCGCCCGCAGTTCCGCGAGGATGGCCTGCAGCAACTCCTGCACGGGACCATCGTTCGCATGGCCATCACTCCCGGCTCCAGACGCCCCCGACACTGGACGCATGGCGACCGGCATGATGGGACGCACTGGGGGCACACTCCCCGCGGCGACCGGGGCCAGCGGCGGCGGCATGATCGACGCCATATCCGTCCCGAAGGCAAAGGCGCGACTCATCGCCTGGGCTGGGAGCGCTTGGGCTTGCTCGATGCCGTGCGCCAGTGTTTCCAACAGCGACATACCGGAAGTCGTCAGCGCCGACAACGGGCCGATCTCCGCATCGGAATGCGGCAGTAGTTTCCCCAGCTTCCCGAGCCCGGCCTTCAACGCCTCGAACGGCGCGCCCACGGCAGAACGAATCCCTTCCGCCAATGTGGTCATCAGCCGCTTTCCGGCTTCCAGCGCGTTGGGCAACAAGTTTTGAAATCCGGTGGCCAGATGTTGGAATGCACCGGTGGCGGCGTTTTTCACTCCGTCCCACGCCGACATCGCCCAGCCTTTCACCGATGTCCAGGTGTTCGATGCGGCACCACGGATCGATGCCCACACCCCGGCAATCGTCTGGCCGACGGCCTGCATGGCGTTGCCCAGCCAGGGATACTGTGCGGAGATCTGGCTCACCGCCATCGATGAGGCGGCTTTGCAGCGCTCCCACAGCGAGCCATGCCCGTTGGCGATGGTGTCCCAGGCTCCCACGGCGATGTTCTTCGCCAGGTCGAGGTTGCCGCGGTGGAAGTTAACATACGCCGACACGCCGTATTTCATCCCGTCCCACGCCTGACTCGCGCCGGCCTTGATGCCGTTCCAGGCGGTACTGCACCAACTGCTAATCGTGGATGCCCCCGCTTTCACGCCATCCCAAATGGCCCCACCTGCCGATTTCATCCAGCCCCAAACGCCGGCGAGGAATCCCTTGATGCGGTCCCAGTTTTTGACGATAGCCAGCGCGATCCAGCCCACAGGCCCGGCGACCACTGCGAGGATGGTTGGCCCCCAGGTTTTCAGGAAGGTCACCACGCCGGTAAAGGCGGACACTGCCATCTGTTTGAGACCGTTCCAACACCCCACCAGGAAGGCCGAGATGCGGTCCCAGTTCTTCCAAACGAGGATGCCGATGCCGATCAACGCGGCGATGGCCAACACAATCAGTCCGATGGGTCCGGTGGCAATGGTCATCGCCACTCCGAAGGCCGTCGTCGCGGCGGTCGCGATCCAGGTTGCCGCCGCCCCAGCGAGCATGATGCCGCGCTGGATGAGCAATGCGGCGTTGGCGGCCACTGTTCGCGCTTGTAGCGCCACCCACTGCGCCCCTTGCGCTACCAGCGCGCCGACGGCACGCCACCCGGCAATGGCATACTGCACGGTGCTGACCGCCGCCATGCGGATGGCTTGCCAGGCCCCGGTGACCCCGCTGGTGAAGGTCGACCAGGATGTGGTGACAATCGTGCGCAGTTGCGTGATGGTGCGCACCAGGCTGATCGAGCCTGCCATCTGTAAGCCC
>JAKIYB010000562.1 GCA_022708765.1 Armatimonadota bacterium
GACCCCGCCAATGGCCGTCCACGCGGTGCCCCAGATAATCGCCCGCCGATAATTGGTGACACCGCTGCCCACCAGCGTGGCAATGCCTTTCGACACGTCATTCGCGCCATTGGCGACACCGATACCAATGCCGACAGCGAGAATGATCGCGTGAGTGAGTAGCATCTGTCCCTCCCTCGCGCGTAACGCTGGCTGACCCACTGATGGTCTGCAGACCGGCGTCAATCTCATAGTATACTTTGTATAATAGATATGTTAGAGTAACACCCCATTACCCCACTGTCAATAGCTGACATAGCTTTCCTCGTTTTCACGTATGCGATTGACACGTTATTTCGTCTGCCGGTGTCGCCGGCAGGCGAAATCAGACGCGCTCCGCGCGGCGAAATCGGCGACAACCCTATTGCATCCCGCGCCCCGGTACGCTAGACTAGAGAAGAGGAGCGAACGGCTCGTATTTCTGGCTCCTCGCAAGGGGGATGGCATGGCGGAGTTTCCGCGCACCATGGTCGGAGGCGTCTCGATGCCCCGATTGATCTGCGGCAGCAACTGGATGCTGGGCTTTTCCCACACCAGTAAGGCCAAAGATCGCTTCATCAAAGAGCTCTTTGACACGCCGGGCAAAGCGGCGGATGTCATCGAGGTTTTCGCCCGCGCCGGCTGCAATGCCTACATGAGCGGCGACAGCGAATTCGTCTCCCTCGCCCTGCGCGAGGTAGAGCAGCGCACCGGCGTGCCGATGCTCTGGGTCGCCACCCCGCACTGGAACCCGATCGGAGATTATGATGCCTGGAAACGCACGGTGGAGCAGGCCAAAGCCTGGGGCGCCACCTTTTGCTATCCGCACATGTGTACCACCGACCCGCGCGTGGACCGGGCGAACGACCGGCTGACGCCCGACCTGTGCGAACTGCTGCGCGTCGTGCGCGAGTTTGAGCTCATCCCTGGCCTCAGCACCCACATGCCGGAAGCCATCACCTGCGCCGATGCCTGCGGCGCCGATGTGGAGAGTTACGTGCAGCCATATAACGCCGCCGGTTTCCTCTGCCAGGTGGAGACGGACTGGATTCAACAGGTAATCCATCACGCGAAGAAGCCGGTGATGACCATCAAGCCGCTGGCTGCCGGCCGCCTGCTGCCGCCCACCGGACTGGCCTTCGCCTGGAACACCATCCGCGACTGCGATATGGTCACCATCGGCACCATGAGTACCTACGAAGCGGAAGAGGTGATCGAGATCAGTCTGGCGCTCCTCGAACAGCGCGCGGCAAACGTCGAACTGCAGTTCACGCGGAGTAAAAAAACGTTAACGATGGACTGATATGCCGCCAATCCCACAAGCGAAAGGGCATGCTGACACAGCATGCCCTTTCGCTTTTTCTGATTAATCATAGATAATAATTATGATAGTTATCACTTCCTTGCCTGTTAGTGGTATTATAGTTTGTAAGGGAGTTACTTCTTTATGACAGCCCCATCGTCGCCGTCTCGCAGCAAGGGACCGTTGACTTTTATCTTGCTTGTCTTCGCCATTTACCTCGCGGATTACGCCACCATGCTGCTGCTGCAGCCCTTCCACCGCAAGATCGGAACCGCCTACCATCTGTGGCTGGACAGCGCGGTGCTCCTTCTCGTGCTGCTGCCGGTGCTCTATCTGCTGGTTATCCGACCGCTATTACGGCAAAACATCCTGCTGCGCCGGACGCAGTCGGCGCTGTGCGAAAGCGAGCGCAGCTTTCGCCTGCTTGTTGAACACGCCCCGGTCATCACCTATTCCGCGGAACTGCAAGCGCCGTATGCAGCCTTTTACCGCAGCCCGCAGATGGAGACACTGCTGGGATTGACACCGGAAGCATTTGCTGAGAATCCGCGTCTTTGGATGGATCGCATCCATCCCGACGATCTACCTCGCGTACTCACCGCCGTCAACGAAGCGGTCACGTCCGCTTCCACCTGCTCCATCGAATATCGCGTCCTTGCCAAGGATGACATGTTGCACTGGGTGCGCGACATTGGCGTAGTCGTGCCCGGCGATGCCGGGCAGCCATCCTATATGCAGGGCGTCATCATTGATATCACCGCGCAAAAAAGCGCTGAGCAGGAGATCGCCCACCTGGCGTCCTTCCCCCGCCTGAATCCGAACCCGGTGTTTGAATTGGATATTTGCGGCCGATTGTTGTATGCCAATGCTTCTACCCTCTCCCTGCTGCTCGATGCGGAGACGCCGGATATTTCGCCGCTGCTGCCTCCCGATATGCCGGACATTCTCCTGGCGATTCAGGCTGACTCGACGAAGCACCATTCGCGCGAAGTGTGCCTGGACGACGCCTGCTACGCGCTGGCCATTTTCTTCGTGCCCGAGTCACAGACGATCCGGGTATACGTGAACGACATCACACAGTACAAGCGCGCGGATGCCGCGCGACGTGAAAGCGAGACGCGTTACCGCCATCTTTTCGAGCACATGCGGGAAGGCATGGCGCTGTGCGAATTCGTCGTTGAGACGCAAAGCGAACCGGCTGATTGGCTTATCCTGGACGCCAACCCGGCGCTCTCTGTTATCCTCGGTATTTCGGATGATGTCTCCGGCCAACGAGCCGGCGCCGTCCTCGGCGATGAGCGCATGAAAACGAAACTGGCATACTTGACTCCGGTCTTTCACGGCAACGCTTGCCAGTTTGACTTCTTCTCACCGTTCGTGGACAAACAATATGTCATTTCCGCATATCCGCTGGGCGGCCTGCGCTTTATGATGGTGATCCTGGATATCACGGAGCGCAAACAGGCCGAGGAGGAGATGCGGCTCTCGCGGGCGATGATTGACAATACGATCGAGGGCATTACCATCTCCGACCCGAACGGCACCATCCTTTTCGTCAACCCCGCCTTCACCGCCATCACCGGTTACACTCCAGAAGAGGCTATCGGACAAAATCCGCGTGTGCTCAAGT